>ONXW01000245.1 GCA_900321915.1 uncultured Eubacteriales bacterium | reverse complement strand
GAACGGAGAAAAAATGACATGCGGTGCGTGCACCGGCATGGCATTTTTTCGCAGTAAGCATAGGGCGAAGCCCGTGAGCGAGCGCCTTTAGGGCGCGAGCGTGCACGGCGAAGGAAAACATTTTTTTCGGGCGGGACACGCGCGAGCGTGCACGGCACGGAAATGAAGGTAAAAACAATGAAAGAACATTCCCCAATAAAGAACCAGCTGAAGACCTATATGCTCTGGCCGCTGGTTATGGTTGGATTCATCATTCTGGCAAATATCGCCGTGGCGGTCATCGACCGAAGGGCCGGGGCCGCGATGGGAGGATTTACCTTTGCCGGAATTGTCCTGACCATCTGGCTTCTCGGCGTGAGAAGAAACCAGATTATGTCGGGGCTGGTGGATTTTGCCGTGGAGAGCTCGCCCTTACAGCGGGAGCTTCTGGAAGAAATGTCCGTGCCCTACCTGATCACGGACGCGTCGGGAAAGATCCTCTGGACCAACCGGGCGTTTGCGGATACGGTCCGGGAGGAGCATATGCACTCGCACATCTCATCCTATTTTCCCGAACTGACGTCGGAATACCTGGATGAGAGCACCGGCGATACGGAGGTCCATTCCGAGTGGGACGGGCGGTACTATGAGATCGATATGCGTCCCCTGAAGATGGATTCATCCATGGCTCTTGACCTGAATCTGGAGCTGGATTCGAAGGTAACCGGGGACAGGCTTTTCGCCATGTTCCTGTTTGACGAGACCCGGGCGCTGGTATATGAGCAGGAGATCACCAACCAGAAGATGGTGGCCGGCCTGGTATACCTTGACAATTATGACGAGGCCCTGGAGAGCGTCGAGGCAGTGCGCCGTTCTCTCCTGGAAGCGCTGATCGACCGGAAAATCACCAAATTTATCACCGGGATGAACGGGATTGTCAGCAAGCTGGAAAAAGACAAATACTTTTTCGTGATCGAACAGAGGTACATCGAAGAGCTGCAGAAGAACCGGTTTGCCCTTCTGGAAGACGTCAAGACCGTCAATATCGGCAATGACATGGCGGTTACCCTGAGTATCGGTATCGGTATGAACGGGGAGAGCTACCTGAGGAACTACGAGTACGCGCGGGCATCCATGGATATGGCGCTGGGGCGCGGCGGCGACCAGGCCGTGGTCAAGGACGGCGACAAGATCCGCTATTACGGCGGAAAGTCCCAGCAGGTTGAGAAAACAACCCGCGTCAAGGCGCGTGTGAAAGCCCACGCTCTCCGCGAGCTGATGGATACGAAGGACAAAATCCTCATCATGGGACACCGGAACGGGGATATTGACTGCCTCGGTTCCGCCATCGGCATCTGGCGTATCGCCACCTCCTTTGACAAGAGGGCGAGAATCGTGGTTAACAGCGTCAATTCTTCCGTGAAACCGACGCTGGCGAGATTTAAGGACAACCCGGACTATCCGGAAGACATGTTCCTGACCTCGGAACAGGCCCTGGACTGGGCTGACGCGAACACCATGCTGGTGGTTGTCGACGTCAACCGGCCGAGCATCACGGAGGCGCCGAAGCTTTTAGAGCGGCTTCACACCATCGTCGTGCTGGATCACCACCGCCAGAGCGCGGAGATCATCAGGAACGCGACCCTGTCCTACGTGGAGCCTTACGCCTCCTCCGCCTGCGAGATGGTGGCGGAGATTCTGCAGTACATCGGTGAGGGAATCCGGATTAAGCCCCTGGAAGCCGACGCCATGTACGCGGGTATCATGATCGATACACACAACTTTATGAACCAGACCGGTGTCCGGACCTTTGAGGCAGCCGCATTCCTGCGCCGGAACGGCGCGGACGTCGTGAGGGTGCGGAAACTCTTCCGGGACAAGCCGGAGGATTACCGCGCCAGGGCTGAGGCCATCCAGGGAATGGAAATCTACCACAATTACTACGCCATTTCCATCTGCCCGGCTGAAGGGCTGGAGAGCCCGACCGTGGTCTGCGCCCAGGCGGCCAATGAGATGCTGGACATTGTCGGTGTGAAGGCGTCCTTCGTGGCGACAAAAGTCGGCGACACGGTCTATTTCAGTGCCCGGTCCATCGATGAACTGAATGTACAGGTAATGATGGAAAAGCTGGGCGGCGGCGGCCACAGGACCATCGCGGGAGCACAGCTTAAGGACGTCACGGAAGAAGAGGCGGTGAACCGCCTGAAGAGCGTGATTGACGATATGGAAGAAAAGGGGGAAATCTGATATGCAGGTAGTATTGCTGCAGGATGTAAAATCACTCGGTAAAAAGGGCGAGCTGGTCAATGTGAACGACGGCTACGCCAGGAACTTTATTCTGAAGAAGAACCTCGGTGTCGAGGCGACGGCCAAGAATTTAAACGACCTGAAGCTGCAGAAGGCCAATGAGGCAAAGGTTGCGGCGGAAGAGCTGCAGGCGGCGAAGGATCTGGCAGCCGCCCTGGCTGAGAAGGCTGTCACCGTCTCCATCAAGGCCGGGGAAGGCGGGAAGGCTTTCGGTTCCGTCTCTTCCAAGGAAATTGTTAAGGCCATCAGCGAACAGCTCGGCCTGGAGATCGACAAAAAGAAGCTGATTCTTCCGGAACCCCTGAAGACCTTCGGAACCCATGAAGTCCCGATTCGCCTTCACAGGGAGGTTACGGCGAAACTGGATGTGCATGTAAAAGAGGCATGAGGTTTTCCTGATGGCTGCAGAAGACAACCTGATCAAACGCGTTCTCCCGAGCAGCTCGGAAGCCGAGCAGTCCGTGATCGGTTCCATGCTGATGGACCGGGAGGCAGTGATCGCAGCGTCTGAGGTTCTCACAGGCGCTGATTTTTATCAGAAGCTGTACGGCGTGATGTTTGACTCCATGGTGGAGCTGTTCAACGAGAACCAGCCCATCGACCTGATCACGCTGCAGAACCGGCTGAAAGAAAAAGACGTGCCGCCGGAGGCGGCAAACCTGGACACCATCCGGGATATTATGAGCGCGGTTCCCACGTCCGTAAATGTGCGCTCCTATGCGGAGATTGTGCATGAAAAGGCGGTTGAGCGGCGCCTGATCCGCATGACCGAAGAGATACAGAACATGTGCTATGCGGGAAAAGACCGGCTGGAGGATATCCTGGACGAGACAGAGAAGGGAGTATTCGGGATTCTGGAGAAGCGGACGGCGGGCGCCCTGGTGCCTATCCGCCAGGTGGCCATGACCGTGCTGGAGCGGATTGAGGCGGCGTCCCGGTCCAACAGCACAGTTACGGGCGTTCCTTCCGGATTCATCGACCTGGACTACCGCACCGCGGGATTCCAGCCCTCGGACCTGATCCTCGTGGCGGCAAGGCCTTCCATGGGAAAAACCGCCTTTGTCCTGAATATCGTACAGCACGTCGCCATGAAGAAAAAAATGTCCGCCCTCATTTTCAGCCTGGAGATGTCCAAGGAGCAGCTGACAAACCGCCTGCTGTCCATGGAATCCGGGGTGGACGCCCAGAAGCTCCGGACGGGAACCCTGACGGATGCGGACTGGGATTCCGTGGTGGAGGGCGTCGGTGTTATCGGCAATTCCGGGATCATGATAGACGATACGCCCGGCATCAGTATCTCCGAGATGCGTACAAAATGCCGGAAGCTCAAGCTGGAGAAGGGGTTCAGCATCATTATCATCGATTACCTTCAGCTGATGAGCGGATCCGGAAGGGGACACAGCGGGGAGAGCAGGCAGCAGGAAATTTCTGAAATTTCCCGGTCCCTGAAAGCGCTGGCCCGCGAGATGGACGTCCCGGTCATTGCCCTGTCGCAGCTTTCCCGAGCCTGCGAGCAGCGGCCGGATCACCGCCCGATGCTGTCGGATCTCCGCGATTCCGGCGCTATCGAGCAGGACGCCGACGTTGTCATGTTCCTGTACCGTGACGATTACTATCACAAAGATACGGAGAATCCCAACGTGGCCGAGGTGATCGTCGCAAAACAGCGAAACGGCCCCATCGGCACAGTGCAGCTGATGTGGCGGCCGGAGCTGACAAAGTTCTCAAACCTTGCAAGGCAGTAAAACAGACAAAAAAAGAAACCATCCGAACGATGGTTTCTTTTTTTTACAGGTTCTCCGGATTAACCGAAATCAACCCTCAGCGATAGCGCCAACCGGGCATGTGCCTGCGCATGCGCCGCAGTCGATGCAGGAATCAGCGTCGATAACATACTGGGAATCACCAGCGGAGATAGCGCCTACCGGGCATCCGCTCTCGCAGGAACCGCAGCTTACACAGGAATCACTAATAACATATGCCATTTGTCAGTACCTCCTTATAATAACGACAATAATTATTTTTTTAACTGCAGAATATATTCTACCTTGAATGGTACGAGTTAATCAAGAATAACTCAACGGAACTTTATGTGAATTTCTTACAAATTGATAAAAAATTATCAATGATACACATCAATCCCATCAGATTCTCGCGAGCTTGTGCAGGGCGCTGTCGCCGAGGATCCGCTCGTAGTGCTCCTCATAATACGCTTCCGTTCCCGCCGTCCTGGTCTTGACGGGCTGGGAAAACTCCGACAGGAGATTGCACGTGCGGGCAAAGGACTCGCTCTCTGTCTGCTCGCGCAGAACCAGGTAATAGCTGGAATCTTCCGGATTCTTGTACAGGGTGCTTGCCCCGGTATAGCTGCCCGCAGCGGCGCCGGCCGCGTGGATCACCTCGTCCAGGCTGCGGAACCGGAAAATACGGAGGACAGGCCCCTGTTCCTTTGCATCCCCGTTTTCCGGGGAATCCTTCGGGGGATTGGGCGCTGCCTGCTCCGCCGCTTTGGAGAGGAACTGCAGGAGCTGTTCCGCACCCTCCAG
>ONXW01000352.1 GCA_900321915.1 uncultured Eubacteriales bacterium | reverse complement strand
GACCGGCTCGATGTCGCCGGATTTCCGGGAGCTGTTCAGCATGAATACCGGAAGGATTGCCATGATGGCCGCGCAGAAGGTGCCGGAAAAATAGATGGCGTCGACGAACCCGACGAAGCCGCCCAGCACGAGTACAAGCGGGATAATGTAGACGACCGCCATAATGGGATAGCGGATGCCCTTCTCGGAGTCGGATTTGAACTTGAAGAAGTCAACAATGCTGGAAACCAGGGTCTGGGAAATGGGGCAGAAGGAGGTAAACATCGCGATGAGGGCGAAAATGTTTGCCGTGTACAGCGCCCAGGATCCGAGGGCCTGGCCCCACGCGATGGTAGCGACCTGGGTGATCTCGTCCGCCGGGTTGATGGCGAAGCAGCCGAGGGGGACAAGGATCAGGAGCGCCGCCGTGATAATCTGTCCGATGAGCATGGAAGGCGCCAGCTTTTCCGGGTCGTGGGAGAGGCCTCTCGCCAGGTCGGGAACCAGGTACTGGCCGATGTAGCTGAATGCGGCGATGTTGAATACCGGGATGGCGTAGGTCCAGTTGGAGACAAAGAGACGGCTCAGGTCCGCGTTCTTGCTCATCAGGGAAGCGCCGCAGAGGATGACCAGCATGACGGTCATGGCGCCCGCGAGATATTTTCCGGCCATGCCGACTGCCTTCAGACCGACGGCGACGACGATCATGCCGGGAATCAGGAACATCATGGTGCCCACCCAGTTAGGGACTCCCAGGAGTGCGTTCAGGATATTTCCGCTGCCGTTAAAGTAAGCGATCAGGCAGCTGAAAGAGTTCAGGGTGACGGCGAGGAAAATCAGGATTTTCCCTATGGGGCCGACGTACCTCTCCGCGAGGCCGGGGAGCTGTACCATCCGGCGGGTCCGGAGTGCCGTCTCAGCGACATAATACATGGAAAACAGCGTTGTGATGCCGGATACGATCAGCCAGAAGCAGATGACCGGGAAACCGGCGAGGCGGGCGCCGTAGGCGGTGCCCAGACAGCCGGAACCGACGCCGCAGCCGACTACGGTAAAGATGACTTCCATGGGGGTGAGTTTCTGGACTTTCAGTGCGCCCTCCTCATAAGGGCTGGCGTTGCGGTTTGCCGATTCATTACTCATGAGATTCCCTCCTTTTCGATATTATTCATGTCCTGCCTGCGGGACCTGCGCGCCGCGCGCGGGTTGCGTCTGTATCAGTATCTGTAGATGGCGTCCATGGAAAATGTGCTTTCTTTGAAGTCGTTCATGTACGGGATCCTGCTGCGGATATCTACGATCTCATTCAGGTCGATCTCGTGGATGAGGAGCTCGTCCTCGGTGCGGGAAGCGACAGCGCGCTCTTCGCCGTCGGGGCCTACAACCATGGAGCTTCCGCAGAGATTATCGCCGACGGAATTGCAGCCCACCATAAACAGGAGGTTGAAGAGGGCATTTCCCTGCAGATCCACATGCCAGCGGTGCTCTGCCGGGTTGATGCTCCAGACGCTGCAGTCCACGATGATCTCCGCGCCCTTCAGCGCCTCAATTCTGGAGGGTTCCGGGTATTCCACGTCGTAGCAGATGAGCATGCCGACCTTGCCGAACTTGGTCTCTACCACCGGGTAGCGGTCGCCCTCGCGGAAGATGAGCTTCTCCCCGCCCCAGGCGTAAACCTTGCGCATGTTGTCGAGGATATTTCCCTGGTCATCGATAAAGATGGCGGAATTGTAGATTCTTCCGGGAATCGGGTCCTGCTCCGGATAGCCGGCGATGATGTGGATCTTTTTCTCCTTCGCTTTTTTCCGGAGCTCCTGGACAAAGGGGCCGTCCTGCGGTTCCGCGAGCTGCTGCATCTGCAGGGAGGGGCAGAAATAGCCGGAATAGGCGAGCTCCGGGAAAACAACCAGGTCGGCGCCCGCGGCGGCAGCCTGATCGGTGTAATCCAGCATTTTATCGAGGTTGTACCTGGTGTCTCCCTGCCTGGATTCAAACTGTCCCAGGGCAATCTTTACAAGTCTTTTTGTTTCCATTTGTCATTCCTCCTCATGTTTTTCGGCATCCTCGCGGATATTCGGTTCTTTGTAGTAAAAGTCAATGGAATTCCAGTATTCCTGGTGAAGCGCCATGCGCTCCTCAACCTTCGCCGCGTTAAAGGAACTGATGACGGCTAAAAAGGCGGAGAGGAGGCTTATGGCTGCAGCGATATTGTCCGAGAAAAACAGTTTTTCGTCGTGGACGGCATAGAAGATATCGGCGATCCCGGAAAGGGGGGACAGCTCGGAGTCCGTGACG
>ONXW01000101.1 GCA_900321915.1 uncultured Eubacteriales bacterium | reverse complement strand
GCAAATAGTAATAGTGCTTGTTACAGGTATTATTGTAGCTGCTATTACCTGGTTTATCTCCGGCGAGGTTCGCAAAAGAAGAGACGAAGCGAAAATCGGCAGTGCAGATGAGAGAGCCAGGGAAATAATAGATGAAGCATTAAAAGTTGCGGAGACGAAGAAGCGAGAAGCTCTCCTGGAGGCGAAGGAAGAGTCTTTAAAGACTAAGAATGAGCTGGAAAAAGAGACAAAAGAAAGAAGAGCTGAGCTTCAGCGCTATGAGAGACGCGTGCTGAGCAAAGAAGAGAACCTGGACAGAAAAGCCGAAGCCATGGAAAAGCGGGAAGCCGGTATGAGCGCCAAGGAAGAAGCCCTGAAGAAGAGGGCCGCCGAGGTGGAAGAGCTCCACTCCAAAGAGATGCAGGAGCTGGAGAGGATTTCCGGACTGACCTCGGAGCAGGCGAAAGAATACCTGCTGAAGCTGGTGGAAGAGGACGTGAAGCATGACACGGCAAAGATGGTCAAGGATCTTGAACTTCAGGCCAAGGAAGAGGCTGACAAGAAGGCAAGAGACTATGTCATCACCGCCATCCAGCGGTGTGCGGCTGACCATGTCGCGGAATCTACCGTTTCCGTTGTCCAGCTGCCGAATGACGAGATGAAGGGACGTATCATCGGACGTGAGGGAAGGAATATCCGTACTCTCGAGACGATGACCGGTGTAGAACTGATTATCGACGATACGCCGGAAGCAGTGGTTCTTTCAAGTTTTGACCCGGTCCGCCGGGAGGTTGCACGCATCGCGCTGGAGAGACTGATTGTTGACGGACGTATCCATCCGGCAAGAATCGAGGAGATGGTCGAGAAAGCCAAGAAGGAAGTGGAGACCAAGATGGTGGAGGACGGCGAAGCCGCCCTGCTGGAGGTTGGTGTCCACGGCATTCATCCGGAGCTGGTAAGACTTCTCGGAAAGATGCGTTTCCGTACGAGCTACGGGCAGAATGCGCTGCTGCACTCCATCGAGGTGGCCCAGATTGCCGGACTTCTGGCATCCGAGGTCGGCGTCGATGCGAGAATGGCCAAGAGAGCCGGACTGCTTCATGATATCGGCAAAGCTGTCGACCATGAACAGGAAGGAACTCATGTCGAGCTCGGCGTAGCGCTCTGCAGAAAGTACAAGGAACCCAACGTCGTCGTCAATTCTGTCGAGTCACATCACGGTGATGTGGAGCCGCAGAGCCTTATCGCATGTCTGATCCAGGCTGCCGATACAATTTCTGCAGCGAGACCCGGCGCGAGACGTGAGACGGTGGAAACCTACACAACAAGACTTAAGAAGCTGGAAGACATCGCCAATTCCTACAAGGGAGTTGATAAGTCATTTGCCATCCAGGCCGGCCGTGAGATTCGAATCATGGTTGTCCCGGAGCAGATCACTGACGATGACATGGTACTTCTGGCGAGGGATATCTCGAAGAGAATCCAGGATGAACTGCAGTATCCCGGACAGATCAAGGTTAATGTCATTCGTGAATCCCGTGTCACAGAATATGCGAAATAATTGATAAAAGCCCCGCGGACTTGACAGCCGCGGGGCTTTTGATTATGATTTGAGATAAAATACTCTGAGATTCGGTCAGAAAAAGGAGGCTGCTATGGCAAAGATTGGATTTATCGGGACTGGTACAATCGGCAGCGCAATCATCAAGTGCCTGTTGAAAACGTACGACAAAGAAGAGATTACATATACCGACATCAACCCGCGGGCGATGGAGAGACTGGAGAAGGATACCGGGGTCCGGGGCTGCGGCGGCAATGTAGAATGTGTAAAAAACAGCACGTATGTTGTCCTTGCCATCAAGCCTCAGTTCTATGACGTGGTGCTGGACGAGATCAAAGACGCCGTCACAGACAAAAACATCATCATTTCCCTGGCGCCCGGCGTCTCCATCGAGAGCGTCAGTGAGAGGCTTCACGGACACGGCAGGATCGTACGCTGCATGCCGAACACCCCCGCGCTCCTGGGCGAAGGCATGACCGGCGTTTCCTATGACAGGCGGATGTTTGAGGAGACAGAGAAGCAGGAGATTACCCGGTTCTTTGAATCCTTCGGCAGAATGGAACTTCTTCCGGAGAACCTCCTGAACGCCGTTACCTGCGTCAGCGGCAGCGCGCCCGCCTATATCTATATGTTTGTCGAAGCCCTGGCGGATGCCGGCGTCAAGTACGGCATGCCCCGCGATGTGGCGTACCGCATGGCGGCCCAGGCTGTCGTCGGCAGCGCGAAGATGGTCCTGGAAACAGGAAAGCATCCGGGAGAACTGAAGGACAATGTCTGTTCTCCGGGCGGAACCACAATTTACGCCGTGGCGGTGCTGGAGGAGTACGGACTGCGCAATGCCATCATTAAGGCTTCCGACGCCTGCTTTGAGAAGTGCGTGGATATGGCCAGACAGCAGAAGAATGCGAAAAAGCAGTAAAAGAACGGTTCGGACGGCACTGCGAAAAGGACGGGAATCATATGGAAAATGAGAAGAAAGAGATGACCCCGGTAAAGCTCCTGTACCGGGAACAGGCTTATAAAGGCGTAATCCTCACCGTTTATAAGGACAGGGTCCTGGCGAACGGCCATGAAGACGACTGGGATTTTATCCATCATGACGGCGCGGCTGCCGTGGTGGCTGTGCGCGATGACGGGAAGCTGCTTATGGTGCGGCAGTACCGCCATGCCCTCGGAAGATTTACCCTGGAGATCCCGGCGGGCAAGCTGGACGCGCCCGGGGAGCCGAAGATCGAGTGCGCCTACAGGGAGCTGGAGGAGGAGACGGGATTCAGGTGCGACAAGCTGGAGTACCTGCTCAGCCTGAACACCACCGTCGCTTTCTGCGACGAGGCTATCGATATCTTTCTGGCCAGGAACCTGATTCCCTCCCACCAGCATCTGGATCCCGACGAGGAGATCAATGTGGAGGCGTGGGACCTGGAGGACCTGAAGCAGCTGATTTATGAGGGAAAGATGACGGACGGGAAAACCGTGGCGGCCATCATGACCTATGCGGCAAAATACTGTTCCTGAATAAGACGTTAAAAGAATCCCGGGATTCGCATTTGTGCGGATCCCGGGATTTTTTTATCATGCAAGTCTGCTTTCTTCATGCAGGCGCTGGTGCGCTACGGAGAGCATCAGCTTGATGCGGTTAAGCTGGTTTACTTCGCTGGCGCCGGAGTCATAGTCGATGGCGATGATATTCGCCTCCGGGTGCCTGCGGCGGAGCTCCTTGATGACGCCCTTTCCGACGATATGGTTTGGGAGGCATCCGAAGGGCTGCGTGCAGATGATATTCGGGACGCCGGTCCCGATGAGCTCCAGCATCTCGCCGGTGAGGAACCACCCTTCGCCGGTCATATTGCCGAGGGAGACGTACTCCCTGGCCATGGAAGCCAGCTGGTCAATATGCGGGGGCGGCGTGAAATGCCTGCTGCGGGAGAGCTCCTTCCGGGCGGTCCTGCGGAAGTATTCCATCAGGGAAATGCCCAGGTTGCAGAGTCTGGCGGTGGATTTTTTCCCGCCCAGGTTCTCCGCCTTGAAGTTGTTGTTGTAGAAGCTGTACAGCAGGAAATCCAGAAGGTCCGGCATGACAGCCTCGGCGCCTTCATTTTCCAGGAGGTCCACCACGTGGTTGTTCGCGAGAGGCGAGAACTTTACCAGGATCTCGCCGACGATGCCGACCTTGGGCTTCTGCACCGAAAGGCGCGGGAGACGGTCAAACTCTTCTATAATCCCGCGGATGTTGCGGGTGAATTCCGACATGGACGGATTCCTGCGGGACAGGGATTTGATGCATATCTTTTTCCACTTCTCGTGCAGCGCGTTGGCGCTTCCCGGTTCCGCCTCATAGGGTCTCGTCGCGTACAGGACGCGCATGAAGGTATCGCCGTAGACAATGGCCTGGACTGCTTTGGTCAGCATGGGCAGCGTAAACTTAAATCCGGGGGTCGTCTCCATGCCGTTGACATTCAGGGAGATGACCGGGATCTGGGGCATTCCCGCCGCGATAAGGGCGCGCCGGATGAAACCGATATAGTTGGACGCGCGGCAGCCGCCGCCGGTCTGGGTCATGATGAGCGCCGTGCGGTCCAGATCGTATTTTCCGGAGAGCAGGGCTTCCATCAGCTGGCCGATGGCTATGGCGGACGGATAGCAGGCGTCGTTGTTGACGAATTTCAGCCCGGCCTCCACCGCGGAGCTGGAGTCGGTATAGGGGAGCACCTCCAGATTGTAGCCGCAGCTGCGGATGGCAGGCTCAATCAGCTCAAAATGGATGGGCGACATATTCGGGCAGAGGATGGTGTAGGTCTTCCGCATCTCTTTGGTGAAAAGGACACGGTTGTACGCGTCATTGACCACGGGGCGGGAGTACTTCTTCATCTCCCGGATACGGATGGCCGCAATCAGGGAGCGGACGCGGATGCGCGCGGCGCCCAGGTTGTTGACTTCGTCGATCTTCAGGCAGGTATAGATTCTGCCGGAGCGGGAGAGGATGTCATTCACCTGCCCGGTGGTAACCGCGTCGAGGCCGCAGCCGAAGGAATTCAGCTGTATCAGCTCCAGCAGGGGCTGGGTCTTTACGAAGGAAGCGGCCTCGTAGAGACGGGAGTGGTACATCCACTGGTCCGTCACGATGAGGGGCCGGTCTACCTTGGCGAGATGCGCCACGGAATCCTCCGTGAGAACCGCGAATCCGTAGGAGGTGATAAGCTCCGGGATGCCGTGGTTGACTTCCGGGTCCACATGGTAGGGACGTCCGGCCAGCACAATGCCGTGTTTTCCGTTTTCTTTTACCCACTGAAGCGCATCTTCTCCCGCGCGCTCCATGTCGGCGCGGGACTGCATCAGCTCTTTCCAGGCTTCCCTCGCGGCTTCCCTGACCTCGGATGCCGGTATCCGGTATCCCTCGCCGCCAAAATGCGAGACGAGCCGGTCTGTCAGGATCTTTTCATTTGTGAAGGCGAGGAACGGGTTGTCAAACCGGATCTCCTGCTCGCGGAGCGATTCCACGTTGTTTTTGATGTTCTCCGAGTAGGAGGTGACAATCGGGCAGTTGTAGTGGTTGCCCGCGTCCGGGGATTCATTCCGCTCATAGGGGATGCTGGGATAGAAGATGAGCTTTGCCCCGTGATGGATCAGCCACTCGATATGGCCGTGCACCAGCTTTGCGGGATAGCATTCCGTGTCGCTGGGAATGGTCTCGATACCGAGCTCATATATCTTCCTGTTGGACTGCGGGGAGAGGATCACCCGGTAGCCCAGCTTCCGGAAAAAGACCGCCCAGAAGGGGTAATTCTCATACATGTTCAGCACGCGCGGGATGCCTACGGTCCCACGTACGGCCTCGTCGGCCGCAAGGGGCGTATAGTTGAACATCCGGCGGAGCTTGTACCGGAAGAGGTTGGGTATGTCATCCTTGGACCTGCTGATGCCGAGGCCGCGCTCGCAGCGGTTGCCCGTGATGTACTGGCGGCCGCCGTCGAAACGGTTGATGGTCAGGACGCAGTGGTTGTTGCAGCCCTGGCAGCGGGCCATGCTGGTCTGGTAGCTGAGGTTCAGGATGCTGTCGATGGGGAGCATCCTGGTGGTGCCGGAGACGGCGTACCGCTCCCGGGCAATCAGCGCGGCCCCGTAGGCACCCATGATTCCGGCGATATCGGGGCGCACCGCGTCAACCCCGGCGATCTTCTCAAAGCTCCGGAGAACCGCGTCATTATAGAAGGTACCGCCCTGGACCACCACATGCTGCCCGAGATCGGCGGCGCTGGTGATCTTGATAACCTTGAACAGGGCGTTCTTGATGACGGAATAGGCCAGGCCTGCGGAAATATCCGCGACATCCGCGCCCTCCTTCTGCGCCTGCTTCACGTTGGAATTCATGAATACGGTGCAGCGCGTGCCGAGATCCGTCGGGTTTTTGGCAAACAGGGCGACTTTCGCGAAATCCTGGACACTGTAATCCAGGGATTTTGCGAATGTCTCGATGAAAGAACCGCAGCCGGAGGAGCAGGCCTCGTTCAGGAGAACGCTGTCCACGGTGCCGTCCTTAATTTTGATGCACTTCATGTCCTGGCCGCCGATGTCGAGGATGCAGTCCACCTTCGGCTCGAAGGCCGCGGCCGCGTAGTAGTGGGCGATGGTTTCCACTTCGCCCTCGTCAAGCATGAAAGCCGATTTCAGCAGCGCCTCGCCGTAACCGGTGGAACACGAGTGGGCGATCACCGCGTCTTCCGGGAGAAGTTCCTTTATCTCTTTCATGGCCCGGATGGCGGTTGCCAGCGGGCTCCCGTTGTTGTTGCTGTAGAAATTGTAGAGAAGCGTGCCGTCTTCTCCCACCAGCGCCAGCTTCGTGGTTGTGGAGCCGGCGTCGATCCCGAGGAAGCATTTCCCGTGATACTGCGTCAGGTCACCCTTGTGCACCGTATGGCGCGCGTGATGATTGCGGAATACTTCATATTCCTCCTGCGTGTTGAAGAGCGGATCCATGCGCTTGATCTCCTGGCTCATCTGCACGCCGGACGAAAGCCTGGCAATCAGGTCAGCGACGGGGACAGCGGTTTTTTTCTCCGAATTCATGGCTGCCCCGAGGGCAGCAAAAAGATGGGAATGGTCCGGCGCGATCACCTGGGAATCGCCCAGGTTCAGGGTCCGGATAAAGGCCTTCCGCAGCTCCGGCAGAAAGTGCAGCGGACCGCCGAGAAAAGCGACATTGCCCCGGATAGGCTTGCCGCAGGCCAGGCCGCTGATGGTCTGGTTGACCACTGCCTGGAAAATGGACTCGGCCAGGTCTTCCCTTGTAGCACCCTCATTGATCAGCGGCTGGATGTCGGACTTGGCGAAAACGCCGCAGCGGGCCGCGATGGGATAGATCATCTTGTAATTCCGGGCATAGGTATCCAGACCGGAGGCGTCCGTCTGGAGAAGGGATGCCATCTGGTCTATAAAAGAGCCGGTGCCGCCCGCGCAGAGTCCGTTCATGCGCTGGTCAATGCCGCCGGTAAAATATATGATTTTAGCATCTTCGCCGCCCAGCTCGATGGCGACATCGCACTGCGGGGCGTAGTCCTTGAGGGATGTGGCTACAGCCACAACCTCCTGGACAAAGGGAATGTCGAGATAGCGGGAGAGGGCCAGTCCGCCGGAACCGGTAATGACCGGGAAAAGGTCCGCGCTTCCCAGCTGTCCGCGGGCTTCTCCGAGAAGCTCCGCCAGGGTCTCCTGGATATTGGCAAAGTGCCGTTTATAATCAGAAAAAAGGATTTTATTGTTATCATCAATGATTGCGATTTTTACTGTCGTGGAACCAATGTCGATTCCAAGGCGCAGCTCTGAATTCTGTACTGCCTGATTCAAAGTTCTGTTCCCTCCTGTTCTTGCCCGGTCCGGCGCCGATAAAACGGCAGGGCAGACTGAGTCAGATAGAAGTTTAACATAAGAACCTCCGAAAAACAATTTATCCCCCGTTAAGAAATCGCAAAGCTCCTGTCAATTGACAAACGGGAGGGCACTGCCTATAATAAACTGACAATACGAATTGACTATAATATTAAGGAATGGACTCTATGAATTTAATGAACAGACTGGAACGCAAATTCGGCAGATTCGCGATTCCGAACCTGATGTACTATGTCGCCATGATGTACCTGCTCGGGGTCATCCTCAGCTTTATCAACCCGTATTTTTACTACACCTTCCTCTCGCTGGATGCGGGCATGATCCTGAAGGGGCAGGTCTGGCGGCTGGTGACATTTCTCATATGTCCGCCTTCCTCGGGAATATTTTTTAACCTGATCGCCATGTACCTGTATTATTCCCTGGGAACGACCCTGGAGAGGACATGGGGCACCTTCCGGTTCAACATGTATTTCTTTATGGGCGTTCTGGGACACATTGCCGCGGCTTTCCTGGTATACGGCATTTTCCATGTGTCCTGGCCGATTACCACATACTATCTCAACGAGTCGCTGTTCCTGGCGTTCGCGGTGACCTTCCCGGAGATGGTATTCTATTTCTTCGGCCTCGTCCCGATTAAGGCGAAATGGTTCGGCGCGATCATCGGCATTCAGTTCGCCGTGGAATTTGTGCGGGGCGGGATGCCTGCAAGGATAGCGATCCTGGTATCCCTTCTGAACTTTATTATATTCTTCATGATGACCAGGGACATGAAACGCCTGAGTCCCCAGGAGATCATGCGGAAGGAGAAGTTCCGCAGGGCGGCAAACCAGGATGTCATCACAAAGATGCGCCCGTCCGCGGGATCCGGAACCATTCACCGGTGCGCGGTCTGCGGCAGGACGGAGAAGGATGACCCTTCCCTGGAGTTCCGCTACTGCTCAAAATGTGCCGGCAATATGGAATACTGCATGGAACATCTCTACACACATGTGCATGTCACAGATAAGAACGGGGGAGAGAATGGATAAGAAACCTTTTGCAACCCTGGAGCAGGCAAAAAAGATCGCCGAAAGCTTCCCGACCCCTTTCTATCTCTATGACGAGAAGGGTATCCGGGACAATGCGGAGTGCGTGAAGCGCGCATTTTCCTGGAATAAGGGGTTCCGCGAGTATTTTGCCGTAAAAGCGACCCCTAATCCGTACCTTATCAATATCCTGAAGGAATACGACTGCGGCGTGGACTGCTCCTCGCTCACCGAGCTGATGATGGCCAAAGCCCTGGGCTATACCGGGGACCATATCATGTTCTCCTCCAACGACACGCCGCCGGAAGAGTTTTCCTACTGCAATGACCTGGGCGGCATTATTAACCTGGACGATTTTACCCACATCGCGTGCCTGGAGAAGACGCTGGGATATATTCCGGAAACCATCAGCTGCCGTTTCAACCCCGGCGGCCTCTTCCGGATCAGCAATGACATCATGGATAATCCCGGGGATTCCAAATACGGCATGACCAGAGACCAGCTTTTTGAGGCGTTCCGCATCCTGAAGGGGAAGGGCGCAAAGCGGTTCGGAATCCACGCCTTTCTGGCGAGCAATACCGTGACGGACGAGTATTACCCGATGCTGGCCGAGATCCTGTTCCAGCTTGCGGTCGACCTGGAGAAGGAGACCGGCGCTGATATCTGCTTTATCAACCTTTCCGGAGGCGTCGGGATCCCGTACCGCCCGGATCAGACGCCGAACAACATTTTTGCCATCGGCGAGGGCGTGCGGCAGGCATATGAAAAAATACTCGGTCCTGCCGGCATGGATGACGTTGCGATCTACACGGAGATGGGCCGCTACATGATGGGCCCGTACGGCGCGCTGGTCACGACGGCGATCCATGAGAAGCATATATATAAAGAATATATCGGTGTGGATGCCTGCGCGGTAAACCTGATGCGGCCCGCCATGTACGGCGCGTACCATCATATCACGGTGCTGGGGAAGGAAGATGCGCCCTGCGACCACTGCTATGATGTGACGGGATCCCTCTGCGAGAACAATGACAAATTTGCCATCGACAGGATGCTGCCCGAGATTGCCATAGGGGATATCCTGTTCATCCACGATACCGGCGCCCACGGCTATTCCATGGGGTACAACTACAACGGGAAGCTGCGGAGCGCGGAGATTCTCTTAAAGACAGACGGAAGCTTTCAGCTGATCCGCCGCGCCGAGACCCCGAAGGATTATTACGCAACCTTCGATTTTTCGGGGATAATGGATCCGGTTCTCTAAGATTAAGACAATATTCATAATTTATTCAAAGGGAGTTCAAGCATTTTCCGGGAAGGCATGATATACTCTTGACATAAGAAAGATGTACGTTTTATTTCCTTTCGCTTTTTTGAAAAACTTCGAATTCCTGAAAAAGAGTCCTGCTTCGGCGGGACTTTTTTTCGTGCGCAGAACCGGTTCAGCGGTCTGTTATCTGCATAACTTATAAACTATACGGCCCATCACTGATTTTGTATGACAATGTATTTGATTGCGGTTGCCAAGAAAAATGATTTAAGGTATCATCAAAACAATAAATACTCTTTATAGAGGAGGTTAAAGGATGAACAATATGTTAGTGATTGTCCCTGTCCTCGGAATCTGTGCGCTTCTGTTTGCGGCGTACCAGGCTTCTTCGGTGACAAAGAGAGCGGCAGGTACGGAAAGGATGCAGGAGATTGCGTCGGCTATCAGCGAAGGCGCCCATGCATTTCTCCTGGCGGAGTACAGGATTCTGATCATGTTTGTCGGAATTCTCTTTTTCCTGATCGGTTTCGGCATCGGAAACTGGACGACAGCCGTCTGCTTTGCTTTCGGCGCCCTGTTTTCCACCCTTGCCGGTTACTTCGGCATGACTATCGCGGTTAAGGCAAATGTCCGCACGACCAATGCGGCGAAAGAGCACGGCATGAACCAGGCCCTGACCACCGCTTTCGCGGGCGGTTCCGTCATGGGTATGTGCGTGGCCGGCTTCGGCGTCCTGGGAGTGAGCGCAATCTATCTGTTTACCGGCAATGTGGACGTGCTTTCCGGTTTCAGCCTGGGAGCTTCTTCCATCGCCCTGTTTGCCCGTGTCGGCGGCGGTATCTATACCAAAGCGGCCGATGTCGGCGCGGACCTGGTCGGCAAGGTGGAGGCGGGCATCCCGGAGGATGATCCGAGAAACCCGGCTGTTATCGCTGATAACGTGGGCGACAACGTCGGCGATGTCGCCGGTATGGGCGCGGACCTGTTTGAGTCCTATGTAGGCGCTCTGGTATCTGCCCTTACCCTGGGCATCGTCTATTTCCAGGCACCGGGCGCCATGTTCCCGCTGCTTCTGGCAGGAATCGGCCTGGCTGCCTGCATTATCGGAAGCTTCTTTGTGCGCGGAGATGAGAAGTCCAATCCGCATAAGGCGCTGAAACTCGGCACCTATGTGGCCAGCGCTCTGGTACTTATTGCCGCTGTGGCGCTCAGCACCATGCTGTTCGGCAACTTCAACGCGGCTATCGCTGTTATTGCCGGCCTGATCGTCGGCCTTCTCATCGGTACTGTCACAGAGTATTACACCTCCGGCGACTATAAGCCGGTAAAGGAGATTGCGCAGCAGTCGGAGACAGGTGCCGCGACCACCATTATCAGCGGCCTCGGCGTCGGCATGAAGTCCACCGCAGTCCCGATTCTCCTGATCTGCGTCGGCATCTTCGCGGCATTCCAGGTGTGCGGCCTTTACGGTATCGCTCTTTCCGCGGTTGGCATGCTGTCCACAACGGCCATCACCGTTGCGGTTGACGCATACGGCCCCATCGCGGACAACGCCGGTGGTATCGCCGAGATGTCCGGACTGGATGAGGGTGTCCGCAAAATCACAGATAAGCTGGATGCTGTCGGCAATACCACAGCAGCCATGGGCAAAGGCTTTGCCATCGGTTCCGCTGCCCTGACAGCCCTGGCCCTGTTTGTCTCCTACTCGGAGGCTGTCAAGCTGGAGAAGATTGATATTCTGGACCATACTGTTATTATAGGTATCTTCATCGGCGGCATGCTGCCGTTCCTGTTCTCCGCCATGACCATGGAATCTGTTTCCAGGGCGGCTTACAAGATGATTGAGGAAGTGCGCCGTCAGTTCCGCTCAATTCCGGGTATCATGGAAGGTACTGCTAAACCGGATTACAGGTCCTGCGTAGCCATCTCCACACAGGCAGCGCTGCATGAGATGCTTGTTCCGGGCATCATGGCGGTTGCCTGCCCGCTGGCAGTCGGCGTTATTCTCGGACCGGCAGCCCTCGGCGGTCTTCTGGCAGGCGCCCTGGTCACCGGCGTCATGCTGGCCATCTTCATGTCCAATGCCGGCGGCGCATGGGACAACGCGAAGAAGTATATTGAGGACGGAAACCACGGCGGCAAGGGCAGCGATGCCCACAAGGCAGCTGTCGTCGGCGATACCGTAGGCGATCCCTTCAAGGATACCTCCGGCCCGTCCCTGAACATCCTCATCAAGCTGATGACTGTCGTATCCCTGGTATTTGCACCGCTGTTCCTCTCCATCGGAGGCCTTCTGTAAACAGCCGGCGCGATATCCGGATAATGAAAAACACGGACGGCAAATCTTCATAAACACACAGGCGCATTTCCTCCCGCGGGAGGGAATGCGCTTTTTCTGTTTCTGTGTTTATCCCTTGTGGGAAAATATGCCATATGGTAAAATTTTTCTGCCCGGAAACCCCTGACACGGAAAAGGCGGAGAGTCTAAGGAGGCCACATGAAGATTGTAATCGGATCAGATCACTGCGGATACGTATTAAAACAGCAGCTGATGACCTTTCTCACAGATCACTATGAGGTAAAAGACTGCGGATGCTATTCCGCGGAACCGGTGGACTTTCCGGATATTGCGAAACAGGTCTGCAGGGAGATAAAAGAAGGCCGTGCGGAGCGCGGCATCATGTTCTGCGGCACAGGCGTGGGGGCGGCAATTGCCTGCAATAAGGTGAACGGAATCAGGGCCAGCGTGGTCCACGACATCTATTCCGCCCACCAGTGTGTGGAGCATGATAACTGCCAGGTGATGGCGGTCGGCGCCCAGATTATTGGGGATAAGGTCGCCGCGGACCTGATCCGGGCTTTCACGGAGGCGCGTTTTCTGCCGGACGAAGAATTCCATCGCAGGGTAAAAAAACTGGAATCCATGAACGAAGAGCAGTAGAAAAAAACGCCAAAAAAAAATAATTAAAAAAAGTTAAAAAAGCTGTTGACAACTCCATTTAAGCGTGGTAATCTACTTAAGCTGTCGCTTGAGAGAGCGGCACGGAACATTGAAAACTGAACAGTACATAAAACCCTGAAAATTCCAAGAACAGCGGTCGATAAGGTAGAGACCGCGGAACGAAAGTTCCAAAGTT
>ONXW01000242.1 GCA_900321915.1 uncultured Eubacteriales bacterium | reverse complement strand
GCAAACCACGAGATAGAGCGGTACCTGGAAAAGAACGGATTTGAAGTGATTGAGGCCAGGATGGCGGATGTCATCCGGAAAACCTACTTTTACCAGGATGCGCAGAACCGGGAATACCGGCTGAAGAAGCCGTTATCCGAAAAGGCGGTGGTGCACCTGGAGAGCAGCTTTTTCCGCATGGCGCAGAACATGACGGATTCCATAGCCCGAGAGCATCCGCTGTACACGCCGGCGGCAAGGATGGAGGACATGGTGAAGGAGAGCGATCCCGTCATCCATCACACCTTCGACGCGGGGGAGGGCGTCCTCATACCCGGGGAGATCCTGCACCACGCGAAGCGCGGATGCCGGAATTTCATCATTCTGCAGCCTTTCGGATGCCTTCCGAACCATGTGGTCGGCCGCGGCATCACGAGAAAGCTGAAGGAGATCTATCCGGACGCGCGGATCCTGCCCCTGGACTATGATCCGGACGTCAGCCAGGCCAATATTGAAAACCGTCTGCAGATGATGATCATGGACTCAAAAACACCTTTGTGATAAAATAGGTCCGACTGAAAAAACCTGCGCTGGGCGCGGGAAGACTGCCTTTTAGGAGCTGTACAGCATGAAAGTAATACTTTACACAGTGGATCCGGCGGGTGACGGCAGGCAGTACCTGGATGCCGTATATAAATACGCTGAGGAGATGAACCGCCTGTACCGGCTGTTTCAGATTACCTGCGAGGTGACCGAATATCCGGGGAAGCTCAGCAGGGACAGGGAAAACCGGTACCAGGTCAAAAAGATGCAGAATGCGATCCTGCCGTCCATACATAATTCCGATGCCTGCTTTGTGATATTTTTGTGCCGCGTAACGGAGATTTCCCGCGCGGAGCTGGACCAGCTCATGGAGAACCTGAACCGCCAGAAGAAAACGGCATTTCAGGCATGGTTTATCAATGACAAAGGACTGGACCAGGTGTTCGGCGGCATTTCCCAGCTGATGGCAAAGGTGAATGCCCAGACTCCGTTTGCGCCTGAAGAGCGGGAGCAGATGGAGGCGGCGGAAGCCGCGCTTTTGCGGCAGGCGAAGGCCAATGCCTCTGAAAACAGGCTGAAGGAAGCCGAACTGCTGTTAAATCACGCGGTGATGATACGCAGGAAGCTGATACTTGGGGACAGCAGGAAGTACCTGCCCGGGCTTCCCGGTCCTCTCAGGGAGCTTGGCGCCGTGCTTTTCCGCATGGGCCGGGCCCGTGACGCGGAGACGGTGTACAACCAGGCGATCCTCGCCGCAAACCGCCTGTCCGGGGAGGGAAATGAATCCCTTGCGCTTGAGGCAGCGGGGAGCCGCAATAACCTGGGGATTCTCCAGGTGAGCCAGGAGCGGTACGCGGACGCGGAAAAAAACTACCGGGAGGCTTCCGCCATTTACGAAAAAGAGATGGCGGCGGCAAAAGAGCGCGGCGATGAGGAGAGAGTCCTCCTGCTCCGCAGGGGGATGGCGGATACCAACGCCAACCTGGCCGTCATGTATTCCCGCATGAACAGGCTGGAAGACGCGCTGGGCCGGTATGAGGCGGCGCTCGGGGATATGAGGGAGGTGCTGGAGAAACAGCCGGACGAGCAGGTAAGATTCCGGCTGCTGACTGCGGCTAATTCCCAGGGGGTGCTGTACAATTCCCGCGGAGAGTTTGACAGGGCGGTTTCGGTCCTGAAGGAGGCGGAGAACGCCGCCGAAGAACTCTCGGTGGCAAGGCCGGAACAGTATGAGCCCAGGCTTGCGCAGGTACAGTTCAACCTGTTCCACGCCCTCCGCGCAAAAAGAGATACGGAAGGCGCCCGCGAATGCTGGAATAAGGCGTCGGAGCTCTCGCAGAAGCACAGGGAATCCAGCGATATCTGCCGGAGGCTCTGTGAGGCGATGGACAGGGAGCGCGAGGCTGCAGCAAACAGGCAGACGGAAGCCGCGGAGAATGCGGAACAGAAGGCGAGGGAGCTGCTAGCGGCCGGAAATGTCCAGGAAGCGGCAAAGGCGTTCAAGGACGCCGCTGACATCTATCACAGCATTCCCGGAGGCATTTCCCAGGTGAAGTCCGCCGGGATGTTCCACGAGATCGCGGAGATGCTCTGGGACAGGGACCAGCTTGACCAGGCGGAGATCTGCTTTAAGAACGAAGTTATCCTGACGAAAACCGCGGCGGAGGGCGACGAGGCTTTTTATCCCGACGCGGCGATGGCGCTGTTCCGAATGGGGCGGTTCCTGGATGAGGCCAGGGGTCAGGAAGATAATGAATACCTGAAAGAAGCGCTGGAGATTGCCGGGAAATACCGCGCAGGAAGCGAGCTGGCACAGGAGGTATATGAGAACCTTACCGACGGTGCCGTGGATTTCGGGGAAGAAAAGGAGGAATGAAGTTTGAAAAAAGAGGCAGGCGGTTAGATACCGTAAAGAGGGCATGGCAAACAAACCCTCAAGGGGCTTTTGAATAGTAAATAT
>ONXW01000241.1 GCA_900321915.1 uncultured Eubacteriales bacterium | reverse complement strand
CCCCCGAGGTTCTCCACACCCTTCTGCTCAGGCATCAGGTCAATCACCGGGTATCCGGTCCCGGGATTCAGCTCCGAGCTGTTGGCGTCCGCAAATCCCAGGACAGACCTGGCGAAAGCGACGATGGCCATCTGCATCCCCAGACAGATGCCCAGGAACGGAATATGATTCACCCTGGCATAGGTGGCGGCCTGGATCATGCCCTCGGTGCCCCGGTTCCCGAAGCCGCCCGGGATAAGGATGCCGTCCACGCCGGCCAGAAGCTCTTCCGCGCTCTTTTTCTCCACTTCCTCCGAGTCAATCCAGCGGATGCACACCTCCGCGCGGTTCGCGATCCCGCCGTGTTTCAGGGCTTCCACCACGCTCAGGTAGGAATCGTGCAGCTGCGTATATTTGCCCACGATGGCGATCTCCACCCGGCTCTCCGGATGCCGCAGCACATGCACCAGGTTCTTCCAGTCCGCGAGATCCGGCTCCGGACAGGGAAGGCCCAGCGATTCCAGCACCACCTCCGCCAGGTGCTCGCTCTCCAGGCAGAGGGGCACATCGTAGAGGAATTCCGCGTCCATGTTCTGGATGACATGGCTCTTCGGCACATTGCAGAACAGGGCTATCTTGTCCTTTATGGCGTCAGTCAGCGGGTATTCCGTGCGGCACACCAGGATATCCGGCAGGATTCCCATCCTCATCAGCTCCCGGACGCTGGCCTGGGTCGGCTTGGTTTTCATCTCCTGGGAGACCTTCAGGTACGGGATCAGGGTCACATGGATCATGATGGCATTTTCATGCCCCACGTCGTGGCGGAACTGGCGGTAAGCCTCAAAGAAGGGCTGGGACTCGATATCCCCCGCCGTGCCGCCGATCTCAATGATCGCGATCCTCACATCCGGGCTTCCTTCCCCGTCTTTCCCATTCTCCGCCCCGCCTCCTGCTGCCGCCGTACTGTCCTCCCGGAAAAAGCGGGATTTGATCTCATTCGTGATGTGGGGAATGACCTGTACGGTGCCGCCGCCGTAATCTCCGTGGCGCTCCTTGTTGAGCACCGACCAGTAAATTTTTCCGGATGTGACATTGGAGTTCCTGCCCAGGCTCTCATCGATAAAGCGCTCATAGTGCCCCAGATCCAGGTCCGTCTCCGTCCCGTCGTCCGTGACGAAGACCTCCCCGTGCTGGGTAGGGTTCATGGTACCGGGGTCCACATTGAAATAGGGGTCAAATTTCTGCATGGTCACCCGGTATCCCCGCGCCTTCAGGAGCCGCCCCAGGGAAGCCGCCGTAATCCCTTTCCCCAGGCCGGAAACCACGCCGCCCGTCACAAACACATATTTCACCATACTGCCATCTCCCTTCGAAATCCAGGCATCAGCCGAACATTTCCTCAAACCGGCGCATCGCCTCCACCGTGTTTTCCCTTGTGGAAAATGCCGTCAGCCGCAGAAACTTCTGCCCGCATTTCCCGAAGCCGGCGCCGGGCGTCCCCACCACATGCGCCTTTTCCAGGAGAATACGGAAAAACTCCCAGGAATCCGTATCCCCCGGGCACTTGAACCAGATGTAGGGGGAATTCTTCCCGCCGGTGTAAAAGATGCCCATGCGATCCAGGGTATCCGTGATCACCTTCGCGTTGCCGCGGTAGTATTCCAGGTTTTCCTCCGTCTCGGCAGCCCCCTCGGGGGTAAATACCGCCTCCGCGCCGCGCTGTACGATGTATGCGGTCCCGTTGAACTTGGTGCACTGGCGCCGCAGCCACATGGCGTTGAGGGAAGTCCCCTCCCTGACAAGGGCCATGGGCACCACGGTATAGCCGCACCGCGTCCCGGTAAACCCGGCCTTCTTGGAGAAGGAGCAGATCTCGATGGCGCAGGTCTCCGCTCCCGGGATCTCATAGATGCTGTGGGGCAGGTCCCCCGTCACAAAGCACTCGTAGGCGGCGTCGAAGAGGATCACGCTTCCGTGCCGGTTCGCGAACTCCACCCAGGCCGCCAGCTGTTCCCGGTTATATACGGCCCCCGTCGGGTTGTTCGGGGAGCACAGGTAAATGATATCGCCTGTCTTTTCTTCGTCCGGCATGGGGAGGAACCCGTTCTCTTCGCCGGATTCCATATACCGGATCTCTCTTCCGTCCATCACGTTGGTATCCACATAGACCGGATACACCGGGTCGGGCACCAGCACGGTATTGTCCGCGCTGAAGATGTTCAGGATATTTCCGCAGTCGCTCTTTGCGCCGTCAGAGATAAAGATCTCGTCATTG
>ONXW01000240.1 GCA_900321915.1 uncultured Eubacteriales bacterium | reverse complement strand
GCAAGATCAAGGTGGTCTTTATCGAAGATTACCGTGTGAGCAATGCCGAGATGATCTTTTCCGCGTCGGATGTGTCGGAGCAGATATCCACGGCCAGCAAGGAAGCGTCCGGTACCGGCAATATGAAGTTCATGCTGAACGGCGCGCTGACCATAGGCACCATGGACGGCGCCAACGTGGAGATGGTGGAAGAGATGGGACAGGAAAATGCCTTTATCTTCGGCCTTTCCTCCGATGAGGTCATCAATTACGAGAAGCACGGCGGCTACAACCCGCAGGAGATCTTCAACACGGATCAGGATATCCGCCGGGTGCTGATGCAGCTGATCAACGGCTTCTATTCGCCGGAGGATCCGGAGCTGTTCCGGGATATCTACAACTCCCTGCTGAATACCAAGAACAGCGACAAGGCTGACCCGTACTTTATCCTGAAGGATTTCCGCGCTTACGACGGCGCGCAGATGCGCGTGGAAGAAGCCTACCGCGATGAGAAGCGCTGGGCGAAATCCGCCATCCTGAACGTGGCGTGCAGCGGAAAGTTCTCTTCGGACCGCACCATCGAAGAATATGTAAAGGATATCTGGAAACTGAAGAAGATTCAGGTGGATGTGGACGAAACCTGATGATTCTGTGAATACTGGCAAAGCGGAAGCCCGGCGGATACTTGAAATCGCCGGGCTTTTCCCTTACAATGATAACAGATGATGCCCCGCTTTCTGGCCGGGGAGAGTATCAGGCAGTTTGAGGAAGCAATGATTTCCGGAGGCGCGGGGATGGAGAACAGGCACACGGTACCGAAGCTTATGCGGCAGCATTTGCCGGTCATACTGGCGGCCTGTTTTTTTGCTCTTTCCGCCTGCGCTGCTTTCCGGTGGGCGGTTTCGCCCGGGGAGCAGGCCAGGGCGCTGCTCCGGGATATGTTCACCTACTCCATATATGAGTATGACCGGCCGCTCCCTTCGGGGAGTGAAGCGCTTGATATGCCGGACGCCGTGACGCAGCGGGACTATGGGTATCCCATGCCGGTGGAGCGCGTCACGGCCGGGGATATTGTGCTGGAGCCCGTCCCTGGGGAGGATGCCCCGGAGTACGCGTTCCGGTACGAGCTGGATTATTATGTGGTCCTGTTTAAGGGGGATGAGCCGGTAACGCCGGTCATCCCGGAAAAAAAGAGCGGAACCGTTTCCGTCCGGAAAACAGGGCCTTTTTCCTGGGATATCGCCGGGATTAACTGAGCAGGCTGTTTCTATGAAGGAGGAAGATTATGAAATCTCTGGAAGCCAGATACCTGGACAGAATGGCGGAGCTTTATCCGACGATCGCCGCGGCGTCTACGGAGGTGATAAACCTGGAGGCAATCATGAACCTGCCGAAGGGGACGGAGCACTTCATGTCGGACGTCCACGGGGAGTATGAGGCTTTCAATCACGTGCTGAAGAACGGTTCCGGTTCTGTCCGTTCAAAGATCGAGGACGCTTTCGGCAACGCGCTGGGGAAAAAGGACAAACAGACCCTCGCGACGCTGATCTATTACCCCGCGGAAAAAATGAGGTTGATCCTGCGGGATGAGCCGAACGTGGAGGACTGGTACCGGATCACCCTGTACCGCCTGATCACGGTGGCGCGGAATGCCGCCAGCAAATATACGCGTTCCAAGGTAAGGAAGGCGCTGCCGAAGGAATTTGCCTATGTGCTGGAGGAGCTCCTGACCGAAAAGGGGGATATCGCGGACAAGGAATCCTACTATGATTCCATCGTGGATACCATCATCCGCGTGGGGCGCGCCAGGGATTTCATCATCGCCCTGAGCGAGCTGATCCAGCGCCTGGTCGTTGACCACCTGCATATCGTCGGTGATATCTTTGACCGCGGTCCCGGACCCCACCTCATCATGGACAAGCTTATGCAGTATCACTCCCTGGATATCCAGTGGGGCAACCACGACGTCCTCTGGATGGGAGCCGCCGCGGGGCAGATGGGCTGCATCTGCAACGTTATCCGTATCTGTGCGCGCTACGGCAATATGGACATCCTGGAGGATGGTTACGGCATTAATATGCTGCCGCTGGCGACCTACGCCACGGACACCTACGCCGGGGATCCCTGCACCGTGTTCAAGCTGAAGGGCAGCAGCTCCAGCGACCCGAAGGAGAAAGAGATCAATCTCAAGGTGCACAAGGCCATCTCTGTCCTGCAGTGGAAAGCGGAGGGACAGACCATCATGCGGCGTCCCGAATACCGCATGGATGACAGGAACCTGCTCCACCTGATCAACTGGGACGAGGGGACCATCACGATAGACGGCAAGTCTTACAAGATGCTGGATATGAACTTCCCGACGGTGGACCGGGAGAATCCCTACGCCTTCACGGAACAGGAGGCCGAGATCATGGACCGCCTGGTCCATGCATTCCAGAACTGTGAAAAACTGCAGGAGCATGTGAAATTCCTGCTTTCCAAAGGAGCGCTCTATAAGATCTCCAACAACAACCTCCTGTACCACGGCTGCATCCTGCTCAATGACGACGGAAGCTTCCGGGATATTGACATTTACGGCAAAAAATACAGGGGCAAGGCGGTATTTGACGCGGTGGAGAACTATATCCGCAAGGCGTTTATGTCCCTCAATGAAGAAGAGCGGGAAAAGGGCAGGGACCTGATGTGGTGGAGCTGGCTGCACCAGGATTCCCCGCTGTTCGGAAAAGATAAGATGGCGACTTTTGAGCGCTACTATATCGCCGAGAAAGAAACGCACAAGGAGAAGAAAAACGCGTATTACCAGCTGTATGAGAAGGCGGAGATCATCGACAGTGTGCTCCGCGAGTTCGGCCTGGACAACCCGGAGGCCCGGATTATCAACGGCCACGTGCCGGTGAAGAGCAAGGACGGCGAGAGCCCGATCAAGTGCGGCGGCCGGCTCCTGGTTATCGACGGCGGATTCTCCAAGGCGTACCAGAAGGATACCGGAATCGCCGGCTATACGCTGATCTATAATTCCTACGGAATGATCCTGGCGGCGCACCAGCCCTTTGAGTCCACAGAGGCGGCCATCGTGAGTGAGAGTGATATTCACTCCGACCGCAGGGTGGTAACCCGGGCCAATAACCGGAAACGGGTGAGGGACACCGATGTCGGGAAGGAACAGATTGAGAAAATCCACGATATAGAGAGACTGCTCGAGGCATACCGGAGCGGTGCCATCGCGGAGAAGTTTACAAAATAAAAAGACAGACGAATAAAAAAAACATGCGATGCATGATCATACTCCGGAGGGAACATCCGCAGCGCCGGCACTTGGCGAATGTCCGCATGAGCCTTAGTGCCGATGCGCGAGGACTAAGTGCAAACGGTTCCCGGAGGAGTATGATCATGCATCGCATACATTATGCGGCAGTCTTTTTGAATGTTACTTGGTTCCGAAGATGCGGTCGCCCGCATCGCCGAGACCGGGGCAGATATAGGCATTTTCATTCAGGCAGCGGTCAATGTGTCCGATGTAGATCTGTACATCCGGGTGTTCCCTGTGAAGACGTTCCACGCCTTCCGGTGCGGCGATCATGCACATGAACTTGATCTTTCTGCCGCCGTGCTCCTTGATGAGCTTGATGGCGTCGCAGGCGGATCCGCCGGTGGCCAGCATCGGGTCGGTCACTACAATGGTGCGCAGCTCGATGGGAGAGGGAAGCTTGCAGTAGTATTCTACCGGCTCATGGGTCTTCGGATCGCGGTAGAGGCCGATGTGTCCGATTTTTGCAGAAGGAACAAGCACCAGGATACCGTTGGTCATGCCGAGACCGGCACGGAGAATCGGGACTACGGCGAGCTTTTTGCCCGCGATCATCGGTGTCATGCATTTTTCAATGGGGGTTTCAACCTCGCAGTCCTCCAGAGGCAGGTCGCGGAGCGCCTCGTATCCCATCAGGACGGCAATCTCTTCGGTCATCTTCCGGAATTCATTGGTTCCGGTGTTCTTGTCCCTCAGAAGAGAGAGTTTATGCTGAATAAGCGGGTGATCCATTACAAAAATATTTTCCATATCCATCGTATTGTTCCTCCTGAATAAAAAAGATTAGCTCAGATATCTTTAATGATTATACATGAACTTTAGGGAAAATGGTAGATGACAGTGAAAATGATTTTGTCCGGCACCGCTTCCCGCCGTTATTATTTACACGGCACGGAAGATTCGCTATAATAGGGATACCCCGGCACGGCAGTGTGCCAAAGCGGTGAAAATGATACAGAAACCCTGGAATAATAAGGAGAACAGTGTATGGAAATGATTTCTATTGAGAAGGAACTTCAGGGCAATACATATCCGGGGAGGGGAATCATCCTCGGCAAATCCGCGGACGGCAAGAAGGCGGTCTGCGCTTACTTTATCATGGGGAGAAGCTCCAACAGCCGCAACCGCGTGTTTGTGGAGGACGGGGAAGGCATCCGAACCCAGGCTTTTGACCCCGCGAAGATGGAGGATCCCAGCCTGATCATCTACGCGCCGGTGAGGGTTCTCGGCAATAAGACCATCGTGACCAACGGCGACCAGACCGATACCATCTATGAGGGACTGGACCGGCAGATGACCTTCGAGCAGTCCCTGCGGAGCCGTGAATTTGAGCCGGACGCGCCGAATTATACCCCCCGTATTTCCGGCGTGATGCATGTGGAAAAGGGAAAATACAATTATGCCCTTTCCATCCTGAAGAGCAATGAAGGCAGGCCGGATTCCTGCCTCCGCTATACATTTGCCTACAATAACCCGGCGGACGGGGAAGGGCATTTCATCAGCACTTACAAGCATGACGGAAATCCCCTTCCGAGCTTTGAGGGCGAGCCTAAGCGGATCGCCGTCCCGGATGATATCGACGCGTTTACCGGCCTTCTCTGGGAGAGCCTCAATGAAGACAACAAGGTCTCCCTGTTTGTGCGGTATATCGATATCGAGACGGGCGAAGCGGTTTCCCGTATCGTCAACAAGAACAGATAAGCAGGCTGAAAGAGTGAGAAAGGAGCTGGTACCGATGAATGAACTTGCCTTAAAGTACGGATGTAACCCGAACCAGAAGCCGTCCCGGATTTTTATGGAGGACGGCAGTGATCTTCCCGTAAAGGTCCTGCAGGGAAAACCGGGCTATATTAATTTCCTGGACGCGCTGAACGGCTGGCAGCTGGTGAAAGAGCTGAAGGAGGCCACCGGCCTTCCGGCAGCCACATCCTTTAAGCACGTCTCCCCGGCAGGCGCCGCGGTGGGACTTCCGCTGGACGATGTGCTGCGCAGGATTTACTGGGTGGACGACTGCGGCGGGCTCTCCCCGCTGGCCTGTGCCTACGCGAGGGCCAGGGGCGCGGACCGGATGTCTTCCTTCGGGGATTTCATTTCCCTCTCGGATACCTGCGACGCTGATACCGCGAAGCTGATTAAGAGAGAGGTTTCGGACGGCGTGATCGCCCCCGGATATACGGAAGAGGCGCTGGAGATTCTGGCGCAGAAGAGAAACGGCAATTACAATGTGATTCAGATTGACCCGGATTATGTGCCGGACCCGGTGGAACGCAAGCAGGTTTACGGCGTGACCTTCGAGCAGGGCCGCCAGAACTTTAAGATTGACCGGGAGCTTCTCGGCAATATCGTGACGGAGAATAAAGATCTTCCCGAAGAGGCGAAGATAGACCTCATGATCTCCCTGATCACCCTGAAGTACACCCAGTCCAATTCCGTCTGCTACGTGAAGGGCGGCCAGGCCATCGGCATCGGCGCGGGACAGCAGTCAAGGGTGCACTGCACAAGGCTTGCCGGCCAGAAAGCGGACAACTGGTTCCTCCGGCAGGCGCCGCAGGTGCTGAACCTGCCGTTCATCGACGGAATCCGCCGGGCTGACCGGGACAATGCCATCGACGTCTACATCGGCGAGGAGTACATGGATGTGCTGGCGGACGGCGCCTGGGAGAAGATCTTCAAAGAGAAGCCGCCTGTATTCACCAGGGAAGAAAAGAGAGAATGGCTGGATCAGATGACCGGTGTCTCCCTCGGATCCGACGCGTTCTTCCCCTTCGGCGACAACATCGAGCGGGCGAAGAAGAGCGGCGTCTGCTATATCGCCGAGCCGGGCGGTTCCATCCGGGATGACAACGTCATTGAAACCTGCAACAAATACGGCATGGTGATGTGCTTTACCGGCATGCGCCTGTTCCATCACTGATAAGCCCCGGGGAACTGCCGCACGGCAGCTCCCCGCTTTTTTCCGCCGCTCCCGGAAGACAGGAATACCAAAAACCGGTTGCATTTGAAGAAGCCTTCTGATAAGATTAAAAACGCAAATGTGCCGGCGTGTTGGAACTGGCAGACGAGACGGACTCAAAATCCGTTGGTGGCAACACCGTGCGGGTTCGATCCCCGCCGCCGGCATGCGCATGAAGCGACCACAGCGTGGCCGCTTTTTTTCTGTACCGGGGCCGGGAAACGGCGTGTGTGTACAGGTGTACTTTCCCGCAAAATATGGTATAACTACAGTGTGGGCTTTTTCCGCACGGCGCGGTATCGGAGGAATATCGGGAAAGGAGGAGATGCCGTGAAATGCAGTGAAGCGGAACGCAAAGTAATTCCTTATATCCGGGATGAGCTTGGAATCGATGAGCTGTCTGCCTTTCTGCGGCACGTGGATTCCTGCCCGTCCTGCCGGGAAGAGCTGGAGATATATTATATGGTCGGGGTGGGCCTCAGGCAGCTGGAAAGCGATTCCGGCGCTGCCTTCGGCGCGTCCGATATCGTGGGAAAGCTCCGCAGGCGCCTGGAGGAGTCCCACCGGAGGGTCCGCAGGTTCTTTATCCTGCGTGTCCTGAGCTATGTCTTCGAGACCCTGGGTGCGATGGCCGCGCTGCTGGCTGTCCTTTTGCAGCTCAGACTGTGGATGTTCCCGGTGATGTAGGGAAATGAAGAGAGAAAGATGAGGAACAGGGAATGAAGCTTCTTCTCATAGACGGGCACAGCATACTGAACCGGGCTTTTTACGGCGTCCCGGAGCTGACGAATTCGAAGGGGCTGCACACGAACGCAGTGTACGGCTTCCTGAACATCATGTTCCGCGTTCTCGACGACGAAAAGGCGGACCACCTCGCCGTGGCCTTTGACCTGAAGGAACCCACCTTCCGGCACAGGATGTTTTCGGAATACAAGGGTACCAGGAAACCGATGCCGGAGGAGCTGCACGAGCAGGTGCCGGTGATAAAGAAGGTCCTGGGCGCCATGAACATACCTATCCTCACAAAACCGGGATATGAGGCTGACGATATCCTGGGCACGGCAGCGAAGCGCAGCCAGGCGCGGGGAATGGATGTGACCATCCTGTCCGGCGACCGGGATCTTCTGCAGCTGGCGGATGAGAGAATCCAGATCTGCCTGCCGAAGACCGTGAAGGGGAATACGGAGGTCCACCGGTATTATCCCGCGGATGTCCTCAGGGAATACCAGGTAACGCCCGAGGAATTCATTGACCTGAAGGCGCTGATGGGCGACAGCTCTGACAATATCCCCGGGGTTCCCTCCATCGGGGAGAAGACAGCGGCAGCGATCATCACGAAGTATCATTCCATCGAGAATGCCCGTGACCATATCGCGGAGATTAAGCCCCCGCGGGCCCAGAAGGCCCTCGCGGAGCACTATGATATGGCGGAGCTCAGCAAAGCCCTGGCCACCATCTGCATCGACGCGGATATTGATTTTGCGCCGGAAGAATCGGCGATAGAGAATATGTACACCCAGGAGGCCTATGAACTCCTTAAGGAGCTGGAATTCAAGAGCATCCTCTCCCGGTTTGACATCGACGGGATGGATGTGCCGAAGATGGAGGACAGCTTCCGGAAGGTGACAGAGCTTTCGGAGGCGGAGGAAGTGTTTTCGCGGGCGGAGGAGGCAGCCACCGTCGGACTTGCGCTGCAGCACGACGGGGACCGCATCATCAGCCTCTCCGTGTCCCCGGAGGGACAGGATACGGCAGTCCTTCCGGCCGGCGGTGACCTCACCGGGGAGTACCTGGCGGGGCAGGCCGCAAAGCTCCTTTCAACCCATCCGAAGGTCTATTCCGCGGATATCAAGGACATGCTGCCTTTTACGGCAAAAGAGGCAAAAGAGGCGGCGGAGGGGGACCGGAACGCGGACGGGGAGATGGCGATCTTCGACGCGGGGGTCGCGGCCTATCTCCTGAATCCGCTGAAGGATTCCTACGGATATGACGACATCGCGAGAGATTACCTCGGCCTGACAGTGCCCTCCAGGGCTGACCTCATCGGAAAGGACAGCTGGGAGAAGGCCTTCGGCGCGGAGGAGGAAAAGGCTGTCCGCGCCGCGGCGTACGGTGCCTGCATCCCCAGGATGGCCGGTGACAGGCTCTGGGAAATGCTGGGAGAGACCGGGCAGGCGGACCTGTTCCGGGATGTGGAGATGCCGGTGGTGTACGCCCTGTTCCACATGGAGCAGGAGGGGATCGCCGTCGAGCGGGAGAATCTGGCGCGGTACGGCGAGCGGCTGGCCGTGAGGATTGCGGAGCTCGAAAAGGAAATCTACGGGGAGACCGGGAAAACCTTTAATATCAATTCCCCGAAGCAGCTGGGGGAGATCCTCTTTGACGAGATGCACATGCCCGGCGGCAAAAAGACAAAAACCGGATATTCCACTGCGGCGGGCGTGCTGGAAAAGCTGGCGCCGGATTATCCGTTTGTGAAAAAAATTCTGGATTACCGCCAGGTGACCAAGCTGAAATCTACCTATGCGGACGGTCTGGCGGATTACATCGGGCCGGACGGCCGCATCCACGGGACCTTCAACCAGACCATCACGGCGACGGGCCGCATCAGCAGCACAGAGCCGAACCTCCAGAACATCCCCGTCCGGATGGAGCTGGGGCGTGAGATCCGGAAGCTGTTTGTCCCGCGGGAGGGATTTCTCTTTACCGACGCGGATTACTCCCAGATTGAACTCCGTGTGCTGGCGTCCATGTCCGGCGACGAGAACCTGATCGAGGCCTACCGCGAGGCGGAGGATATCCACGCCATCACGGCATCCCGGGTCTTCGGGGTGCCGCTTCCGGATGTGACGCCGGAGATGCGCCGGAACGCGAAGGCGGTCAATTTCGGCATTGTGTACGGCATCAGCGCGTTCGGGCTGAGCGATAACCTGAGCATTTCCCGGAAAGAGGCCACAGAATACATCAACAGTTATTTTGAGACGTATCCGCAGGTAAAGGCTTTCCTGGACGGGCTGGTGGCATTTGCGAAGGAGACGGGGTATTCCGTGACAGCCTTCGGCAGGCGCCGGCCGATCCCGGAGCTTAAGGCCGCAAACTTCATGCAGCGGCAGTTCGGGGAGCGGGTGGCCATGAACGCCCCGATCCAGGGAACCGCCGCGGACATCATTAAGATCGCCATGGTGCGGGTGGACAGGAGACTCAGGCATGAGGGCTTCCGTTCCCGCCTCGTACTGCAGATTCACGATGAACTCCTGGTGGAGACCGCGCCGGAGGAGGCCGCCCGCGTGGCGTCCCTCCTGGAGCAGGAGATGAAGCACGCCGCGGATCTCGCGGTAGAGCTGGAGATAGGGATGAAGACCGGGAAATCCTGGTTTGAGACAAAATAACTGTGTGTGCGGAAGCGGGATAAGCGGAGGCAGGAAATGAGAATTCATCTGACGGGAGGGGTCGGTGCCGGGAAGAGCACCGTCCTGCGGTATCTGGAAGAGGTCTGCGGAGCGCAGGTCATGCGGGCGGACGATATCGCCAGGAGCCTGATGGAGCCCGGAACGGAGGGATACCGCCGGGTAGTGGCGCTCCTGGGGGAAGATATTCTCGCACCGGACAAATCCATCGACCGGGAACGGATGGCGAAGAGGATTTACAGCGACGGGAAAGCGCGCGCTGAGGTCAACGCGATCATCCATCCCATGACCTGGGACTGTATCGAGCGGAAGATGGCTGAGGCCGGGGACAGGATATCCGTCGCGGAGGCGGCCCTCCCCGTGGACAGCGCCCACCGCGGGATGTTTGACGCCGTCTGGTACGTGTACGCGGACCCTGAAATCCGTGTGGAACGCCTGATGAAGGACCGCGGGTATTCCCGGGAAAAATGCAGGAGCATTATCGCGAGCCAGCGGAGCGACGCGGAGTACCGGAAAAGCGCGGACGCCGTGATCGACAACAGCGGCACGGAGGAAGAAACCCGGGAGCAGATCCGAAGGATTCTGGAGAACCTCTGAGTTTCCCGGATAATACGAAAAGAAAGAATCAGAAAGAAGCAGTATATTTATGCGAATGGTATCTATCGCCAGCGGCTCCAGCGGGAACTGCATCTGCATCGGAAGCGATCGGACGCATGTCCTGGTGGACGCGGGCATCAGCAATAAAAGGATAGAACAGAGCCTGCATGAGATAGGCCTGGACGGAGGGGACCTGTCCGGTATCCTGGTGACCCACGAGCACTCGGATCATATCCGGGGGCTGGGCGTCCTGGCCAGGCGGCGCGGGATCCCCATCTACGGCACGAAGGAAACCCTGCAGCAGATACGCGCGGCGCAGGGGCTTGGGCCGATACCGGAGGAGCTGTTTAAGCCGGTGCTTCCGGACGCGGACTTTATGATCGGGGACCTCAGTATCCTGCCCTTCTCCATCGACCACGACGCGGCAAATCCGGTGGCCTACCGGGTCAGCTGCGGCAAAAAATCAGTGGCGGTGGCGACGGATATGGGGCACTACAGCCAGTATATCATCAATCACCTGCAGAACCTGGACGCGCTCCTGGTGGAGGCCAACCACGACGTCCGGATGCTGGAGGCGGGCCCTTACCCCTATCCGCTGAAGCGCCGTATTTTAAGCGATTACGGCCATCTTTCCAATGAGAACAGCGGCAGGCTTATCAGCAGCATTCTGCACGACGGCATCCGGCACATTTTCCTGGGGCATCTCAGCCAGGAAAACAATATCCCGGAGCTGGCCTACGAGACGGTGCGCCTTGAGATCGATGAGAGCGATTCGGAATACCGAGCGGAGGATTTCAGCATATCCGTGGCCCGCAGGGACAGGATGTCGGAGATTATAACCGTATAGAAAACAGCGTGGGAGGAAATGTTATGAACAAAATTGTTATCACCGTGGTCGGAAAGGATACCGTCGGCATTGTGGCGGCTGTCTGCACCTATCTGGCGGAAAACCATATCAATATCCTGGATATCACACAGACTATCCTGCAGGATTTCTTCAACATGATGATGATCGTGGACGTGACGAAGATGGAGAAAACCTTTGACGAGATGGCGAAGGAACTGGCCGCCGTCGGCGAGGAGAAGGGCGTAAAGGTCATCTGCCAGCGGGAAGAAATATTTACCAGCATGCACCGGCTGTAATTCGGAAGGGAGATCTGCGCTATGGTAAATATGAATGAAGTTCTGGAAACCAACCAGATGATATCCGCGGAGTCCCTGGACGTACGCACCATCACTATGGGAATCAGCCTGCTGGACTGCATCGACAGCGACCTCGGTGTGCTGAAGACCCGGATTTACGGAAAAATCCTGCGCTATGCGGGGAACCTTGTAGATGTGGGGGAACACATTTCCAGGGAGTTCGGCATCCCGATTGTGAATAAAAGAGTGTCTGTGACACCCATTTCCCTCATCGGCGCCGCGGCCTGTCACTGCCCCGAAGACTTCGCGGAGCTGGCGGAGACCCTGGACCGGGCGGCCAAGGAGATCGGCGTCAATTTCATCGGCGGTTATTCCGCCCTGGTGAGCAAGGGCATGACGCCCTCCGAGGAACTGCTGATCCGCTCCATCCCCATGGCGCTGTCGAAGACTGAGCGGGTGTGCAGCTCTGTCAATGTGGGGTCCACAAAAACCGGACTCAACATGGACGCGGTGCGCCTCATGGGAGAGATTGTAAAGGAAACCGCGGAAGCCACGGCGGACCGGGATTCCCTGGGCTGCGCGAAGCTGGTGGTGTTCTGCAACGCGCCGGACGACAACCCGTTCATGGCAGGCGCCTTCCACGGCGTGACAGAGGCGGACGCTATCATCAATGTGGGCGTCAGCGGCCCCGGCGTTGTAAAGACAGCGCTTTCCCAGGTCCGCGGCGCGAGCTTTGAAGTCCTGTGCGAGACCATCAAGAAGACGGCGTTCAAGATAACCAGGGTCGGACAGCTGGTAGCCCAGGAAGCTTCCAGGCGGCTGGGCGTCCCCTTCGGCATCATTGACCTGTCCCTGGCGCCGACGCCCGCGGTGGGCGACAGTGTCGCGGACATCCTGGAGGAGATAGGACTGGAGAGCACGGGCGCGCCGGGCACTACGGCCGCGCTGGCGCTCTTAAACGACCAGGTCAAAAAGGGCGGAATCATGGCGAGCTCCTATGTGGGCGGCCTTTCCGGTGCGTTTATCCCGGTCAGCGAGGACCAGGGCATGATCAACGCTGTGACAAGAGGATCCCTCACCCTGGAAAAGCTGGAGGCCATGACCTGCGTTTGTTCCGTGGGGCTGGACATGATAGCCGTCCCGGGCGACACGAAAGCGTCGACCATCGCCGGCATTATCGCGGATGAGGCCGCGATCGGCATGATCAACCAGAAAACCACGGCAGTGCGCCTGATCCCGGTCATCGGGAAGGGCGTGGGGGAGTGCGCGGAGTTCGGCGGCCTTTTGGGCCATGCGCCGATCATCCCGGTCAATTCCTTTGACTGTTCGGCTTTCATCAGCCGGAAGGGCCGTATCCCCGCCCCGGTGCACAGCTTTAAAAACTAAGAGAAAGGATACTATTCAGAAATGGCAGAATATGATGTGATCATTATCGGGGCGGGCCCGGGGGGAATCTACGCGGCCTATGAGCTGACAAAGAACAGCCCCGGACTGCGGATTGCGGTGTTCGAGGCCGGCAATCCCCTGGAGAAGAGAAAATGCCCCATCGACGGGGACAGGGTGAAGACATGCATCCGTTGCAGCAGCTGCTCCATCATGAGCGGCTTCGGAGGCGCGGGCGCATTTTCCGACGGGAAATACAATATCACCAATGATTTCGGCGGCACGCTGTTCGAGTATATCGGAAGGCAGAAGGCGCTGGAGCTCATGAACTATGTGGACGAGATCAACATGGCTCACGGCGGCGCCGGCACAAAGCTGTACTCCACGGCAAACACGGGGCTCAAGCGCCTCTGCATGCAGAACCGGCTGAAACTCCTGGACGCCTCGGTGCGGCATCTCGGGACGGACATCAATTATGTGGTCCTGGAGCAGCTGTACGCGGAGCTGAAGGAAAAGGCCGAATTCCATTTCCTCACGCCGGTGCGGCATATCGAGGTGTCGGGGGACGGATACCGGGTCTGTACGGATGAGAAGACCTATACCTGCGGAAAGTGCATTATCTCCGTGGGGAGAAGCGGGAGCAAGTGGATGGAGAAGATCTGCGATGAGCTGGAGATTCCGACAAAGTCTAACCGCGTGGATATCGGCGTGCGCGTGGAGCTCCCCGCGGAGCTGTTTTCCCACCTGACGGATGAGCTTTACGAGAGCAAGATTGTGTACCGGACGGAGAAATTCGAGGACAGGGTGCGGACATTCTGCATGAATCCGCGGGGCCTTGTGGTCAATGAGAACACCAACGGGATCGTGACGGTGAACGGTCACAGCTATGAGGATCCCGCGAAGCAGACCGGGAACACCAACTTCGCGCTCCTGGTGTCGAAGCATTTCTCCATCCCGTTCAAGGACAGCAACGGGTACGGCGAGAGCATTGCCCGGCTTTCCAACATGCTGGGGGGCGGCGTTATCGTCCAGAGGTTCGGCGACCTTATCCGCGGGCGGCGCAGCACGCGCAGCAGGATTGAGGAGAGCTTTGTCACCCCGACCCTGGCGGCGGAGCCGGGGGACCTCAGCCTGGTCCTCCCGAAGCGTATCCTGGACGGCATCATCGAGATGATCTACGCCCTGGACAAGATTGCGCCGGGCACCGCAAACGACGACACGCTCCTCTACGGCGTGGAGGTCAAATTCTACAACATGGAAGTGGAAGTGGACTCCCACCTGGAGTCCAGGTACCCGGGACTCTACATTATCGGCGACGGCAGCGGGGTGACCCACTCCCTGTCCCACGCCTCCGCCAGCGGCGTTTTCGTGGCCCGGGAGATCACAGGGATCAAATGATAACCGGCCCCTCGCGGTACGCGTTCCGGAAGGCGTATCCTTTCTGCGCGCGCACCGTCTGGTAAATGTGTCCGGCCTCAACCTCTTTTTCGAACAGGGCGAGCGCCGGCCCGGAGAGAAGAAATTTCGCGTCAGCAGTTTTCGTGACAAGCGGGACTGCGGCGCGATTTTTGATCTCGGAGAGAACATGGGAGCTGCCGCGGCGGAACCCGAGGATGCGGGCATACGCGGGGAGAATCTCTTTCCAGGACGCCATGTCATCCTTCCGGATATTGAGAAGGAGGCGGATGAGGGCCCTGCGGACGCGGCTTTCCGTGTAGTTGCGGGTCCTGAGGGCGCTGACGCGTTCTGAAAAGCTGAGGTAATCCGGCTCCGCGCCGAGAAGCCGCTCCGAGAGCGCGTCGTCAAACCCGTCGATAAAAGCGGGCGGGATGTGTTTTTCCAGGATGCGGTAGGAGAGAAGCTGGGAGAAATCGTCCGCGGAGATACGGGGTTCCGGCCTGATGACAGACTCCGAACCCGGTGGAAGGAAGAACAGCGCATCCTTAAGGTTTCCCGAGAGGAGGTGTTTTCTCAGGGCCGTGGCGGACGCAAAGGAAGCCTCCTCCGGGAGCGTATCCGCGTGATAGCCGCTTCCTTCCCGGCGGTGGGTAAACGGCGTCATCCGGCTGCCCAGCTTCCGGAGGGCTGCGAGGTACTCCAGCCCCAGGATATTGTTGGGGGCGCCGAGAATCTCCGCTGTCTTCTCCGGGGAGTAAGGCAGAAGGCCGGCGAGGGCATTTTCCCGGGCCACGGGCCAGGTGTTTCCTTCCTTCAGGGACGCCCTGAGAGATTCCCGGTAGGGCTCCGGCTCATCTGCCAGAATCTCAGCCGCGGGCTCAAGGAGGGCGAGATCGCCGCATTCGCTCCCGAAGCAGAGGATGTCCGCCCCGAGGGCGTCGAGAAGGGATACGCCGTACAGCGCAAAATCCCCGGCGGCAGCGCAGGAAAAGGGGGCTGGCATCTCGAAAACCGCGTCCGCGCCGCCGAGAAGGGCGAGGTTTGTGCGCACGGTTTTGTCGAAGACAGCGGGCTCCCCCCGCTGGACGAAATTTCCGCTCATCACGGCGATGACTGCGTCGGCCCCGGTCTCGCGCAGGGCGATCTCAAGCTGCCGGGCGTGACCGGTGTGAAAAGGATTATATTCTGCTATGATTCCCAGTATTTTCATGGCGCTTCCCTGCCTGTTCCGGATAGATTTCGCGGAATGCTTTCCAAACTGTATTCTCCTGTTTATTATAAGGGCAATTTGCCGGGGGGTAAACAGGGAGAGGGCGGCTTTCCCGGCCCGAGGCAATGAAAAACATGGTTAAGTTCATGCAAGGATTTCAATTCTTTCCGTCTTGTTTCATTAAAAAGTGTGTTATATAATAAATAGAGTTGATAATTATATCAAATCATCATCGTGAAAGGGGTTTTTACCATGGCATTTATTGATGTAATGATGGAGAAGGCAAGAGCAAACAAGAAGACAATTGTTCTTCCGGAATCAATGGACCACAGAACTTATGAGGCAGCCGAGAAGATCGTTGCCCAGGACATCGCGAACCTGGTTATCATCGGCACACCGGAAGAGATTGAGAAGAACGGCAAGGGATACAATCTTGAAGGTATTACCATTGTCGATCCCTTTAACGATCCCAATAAGCAGAAATACATTGACAAGTTTGTCGAGCTCAGGAAGAGCAAGGGCCTTACCCCGGAGCAGGCGCAGGAGCAGATGGAAAAGGATTACATGTACTATGCATGCCTGATGTGCAAGTGCGGCGATGCTGACGGCGTGGTTTCCGGCGCATGCCATTCCACGGGCAACACCATCCGTCCCGCCCTGCAGCTCCTGAAGACCAGACCGGGCATTCACAGCGTATCCGGTTTCTTCGTTGTCGAGGTCCCGAACTGCGAGTACGGCGAGAAGGGCCAGTTCATCTTCGCGGACTGCGCTGTCAACACCGATTTCGACGGCGAGAAGCTGGCTGAGATCGCGGTGCTTTCCGCAGAGTCCTTCAAGAGCTTCATCGGAGCGGAGCCGAAGGTTGCCATGCTTTCCTACTCCACCATGGGAAGCGCAAAGCACGACGATGTCACTAAGGTGCAGGATGCCGTGAAGATCGCAAACGAGAAATATCCGGATGTCGACCTGGACGGCGAGCTCCAGCTGGATGCCGCCCTCGACCCGACCGTCGCCGCCCTCAAGGCGCCGAACAGCAAGGTGGCAGGCAAAGCCAACACGCTGGTATTCCCGAGCCTGGAAGCAGGCAACATCGGTTACAAGCTGGTGCAGAGACTGGCAAAGGCCAATGCCTACGGCCCGGTCCTCCAGGGACTTTCCATGCCGGTCAACGACCTCAGCCGCGGATGCTATGCAGATGATATCGTGGGCGTGGTGGCGATGACAGCAGTGCAGGCACAGATGGCGGATAAGTAATCACAGAAACATTGCCCGGTTTTACCGGATACAGAAAAGATTGTTGGAGGTTCACATGAATATTTTAGTTATCAACTGCGGAAGCTCTTCTCTGAAGTACCAGCTGATCAATTCCGATTCCGAGGAAGTCCTTGCCAAGGGTCTCTGCGAGAGAATCGGCATTGACGGTTCCCTGACCTATCAGCCGGAGGGCGGCGAGAAGGAAAAGACCGACATCCCGATGCCGACGCACAATGAAGCCATCAGCGCGGTTATCGCGGCCCTGACCGATGAGAAGAAGGGCGTTGTGAAGAGCCTTGACGAGATCGGCGCCGTAGGCCACCGTGTCGTCCATGGCGGTGAGAAGTTTACTTCCTCCTGCCTTATCAATGATGAAACCATGGCGGCCATCGAGGAGTGCAACGACCTCGCTCCGCTGCACAACCCGGCAAACCTCATCGGTATCCGCGCATGCCAGAAGCTGATGCCCGGCGTGCCGAATGTGGCCGTATTTGATACCGCGTTCCACCAGACCATGCCGGAAGTGGCTTATATCTACGGTATCCCGTACGAGTACTATGAGAAGTACAAGGTTAGAAGATACGGTTTCCACGGCACCTCCCACAGCTATGTCTCAAAGAGGGCTGCGGAGATGCTCGGCAAGAAGCCGGAAGACCTGAAGATTATCGTCTGCCACCTGGGCAACGGCGCTTCCATCTGCGCGGTGGATCACGGCAAATCTGTGGACACCAGCATGGGCCTTACCCCGCTGGAGGGCCTTGTCATGGGAACACGCTCCGGCGACATTGACCCGGCCATCATTGACTTCGTAGGCAAGAAGGAAGGCCTGGACCTGGACGGCATGAATGACATCCTCAACAAGAAGTCCGGCATGCTGGGAATCTCCGGCGTGTCCAGCGACGGACGCGACCTGGGCGCAGCGGCGGCCGAAGGCAACAAGAGGGCAAAGCTTGCGCTGGATGTATTTGACTACGATGTCATCAAGTACATCGGTTCCTATGCCGCTGTCATGAACGGCGTGGATGCCATCGCCTTCACCGCGGGCATCGGTGAGAACAACATTGAGATGCGCGAGCACGTATGCGCACACTTTGGTTTCCTGGGCGCAAAGCTGGATCCGGAGAAGAACAACGTGCGCGGTGAGGAGAGAATCATCTCCACCGATGATTCGAAGGTGAAGCTCCTTCTCGTCCCGACCAACGAGGAGCTGGCTATCGCGAGAGAGACCCTGGCGCTGGTGAAATAAGCGGAAAATATTGTCGTAATTTTTCACGCATTTTGCGCAACGTTTCTGTTGACAAAGCAATGGACACTGAGTATAATGGTTTTCAGCGTTTTGTTTAAGGAGGTGTACTCATGTCTATTTGTCCGAAGAATAAATCGTCTAAGGGAAGAAGAGACAGCCGCAGGGCCAACTGGAAGATGGCAGCATCTACCCTGGTCAAGTGCCCGAAGTGCGGAGCTCTTATGATGCCGCACAGAGTCTGCAAGGCTTGTGGAACATACAATAAGAAAGAGATCGTTAAAGTCGAAGACTGATAACGAATCAAAATACTTCGCGAAGATGATAACGCGGCTGTAACAAAACCGCAGCAAAACCCCCCGTGGCCACGGGGGGTTTTGTGTTTCAGGCGCAGCGGGATCCTGCGGCGGGTAAAAAAAGGGAATAGGGAAACCTGTTCCCATTTTTTGAACAAAAATATGGCAAATGTGGGGGCTCATCCCAAAAATATTGATAATTTCTGCCATGTGTGGTACAGTTACTGCAGAAGGATGGTGAATCATCTATGAGATTATTACAGAGAATACTTCTGCCGTTCCTGCTGGCAGCCCTCCTGGTCCTGGGAAGCTGTACGGAATCAGGCCCGGTCACCGGGGAGAGCAGCGCCCCGGAAACGACGGCACCTTCCGCAACAAAGCCTCCGGAAACGGAGACGGCCCCGGCAGAGACGGAAGAGACGGAACCGGAAAAAGAGAAGGCGCCGGAGCCCCAGCGGCGGGTTACGGCATATTTTGCCAACTGGTATGCATACGACGGAAAAGGCGCCGGCGACGGCGAGGTGGCGGGGATCCCGTGGGATAAGGTGACCGCCGTCAATCATTCCTTCTGGAAGGTTGCCCCGGCGGCGGGAGAGTCCGTAAGCTCCGTGGAGCGCAGAGCCTCCGGAAAGGGACCGCGGTCCGAGTTTAAGCTGGTGCCGTGCGACGAGCACGCTGATTTTCATAACAGTGAACCCAGCGAATATCTGGACGGCGTGACGAAGAGCCACTTTGACCAGTATCCTATCATGGCGGAAAAGTATCCGGAGGTCAATGTGATGCTGTCTGTGGGCGGATGGTCCGACAGCGGCTTCTTCTCGGAGATGGCTTACACGGAAGAAGGGCGGGCCAGCTTTATCAAAAGCTGCATGGAGGTGCTGGCGGAATATCCCTGGCTGGACGGGATTGACCTGGACTGGGAGTTCAATGCCGGCGGCAGCAGCGGGAAGGACCGGAAGCCGTCAGGCTCTTCCGATGACGGATGTCCTGTCTGGGGAACGGCCCAGGAGGATCGGGACAATTTCACTGCCCTGTGCCGGGAGATGCGGGAGGCCTTTGACGCAAAATACGGCAAGGACGTGATCCCCATCACGGCAGCTGCATCCGGGTCGGCAAAGTACATCCTTCCGAACCAGGACTGGGTCTCCCCCGCGCAGTATCTGACCAGAATCAACGTGATGACCTATGATATGACGGGAAGCTATGACGGCGCCACCGGCCATGTGGCGAGCCTGACCCATGTAAAGGAAGCCTATGAGTACCTGACAGGGCTCGGGATTCCCGCTTCGAAGCTGTATATGGGAACCCAGCTGTACGGGAAGGCCTTCTATGTCACGGGGGATGAATTCCCGGAGAAGACCATCGGCGTATCCTGCTCAAAAAAACCGCCTTCTTCCGGCGGGGAGAGCATCCGCCAGCTGCACCTGAAACGCTTTGAGCTGGATGCCGTCAGCGGTTATTACACCAAAGTGGAGAATGGGCGCGTCGTGATGGACGGACGATTTGACTATGGCGGCAAAGGGTGGCATTATGATTATGACGCGGAGCAGGGAGCCGCGTATATGTATAACGATGACCCGGACTCGGAATATTACCGGTGGTGGATTTCCTATGAGAGCGCCCTTTCCCTGCAGGATAAGCTGGATTTCATGGAAGAACACGGCATACTTGGCATTATCGTCTGGGCGTCCAACCTGGATACGGCGGATTATGAGAAGATGACGCAGATCCGCTACGGTCCGGGCGGAAGATAAAAAGACAGGAGAAAACAGGGATTATGGCAGAAAAAACAGGGCTTGTCCTGGAGGGCGGCGGCATGCGGGGACTGTACTCCGCAGGCGTCCTGGATGTGATGATGGAGCACGGGGTGACTTTTGACGGACTGATCGGCGTCTCCGCCGGAGGCTGCATCGGATCTTCCTTCGCGTCCGGCCAGATTGGCAGAAGCATCCGTTATTATAAGAAGTACGCCGGGGACAAACGGTTCATGAGCTGGGAAAACTGGCTGAAGACCGGAGAATTCGTGGGGATCGAGTTCAGCTACCACGAGATCCCGGAGGTGCTGGACCCATACGACGAAGAAGCTTTTGAGAAAAACCCCATGGAATACTATGTGGTGTGCACCAGTCTGGAGACCGGAAAACCGGAATATATCCGTATCCGCAATATGTTTGAGGACATGGATTATATCCGCGGCTCCGCGACGCTTCCCTATGTTTCGAGGCCGGTAGCCGTCGGAGGGATGCTTCTGATGGACGGCGGGTGCTCTGACAGCATTCCCTACAAAAAGTTCCATGAGATGGGATTCACAAAACAGGTTGTTATCACCACCCGGGAGAAGGGATACCGGAAGGAAGCGGGGGCATGGTGGATGCCCGGGATGTACTACCGCGAGTATCCGGAATTCGCGAAAGCCCTGCGGCTCAGGTTTGCGCGCTATAACCGTTCTCTAATCGAGCTGGAACGGAAGGGAGAGAGAGGCGACCTGTTCCTGATGCAGCCCAGCGTTCCCATCTCCGTCGGTAGAACAGAAGGCAATCCGGAGAAGCTGCAGGAGGCTTATGACCTGGGCCGGTTCGATGCCAGTCGGCGCATCGGCGACATGAAACGGTTCCTCGAAGAGAGAGAGTAATTCTGAATCAGAAGAAAAAGGAAGAATTTCACACATACGCTGAAATTCTTCTTTTTTTGTTGCATCATTCATAATTCCTGCAGTATTAATTTAATTAATTTCATATTTATGAAATTTATTTGACTGATTGTGAAAACTCGTGTATGATGAAACCAACAGAAAAGTCTGAAAGTTCGGCAGTAAATCGTTATTTTTGTGAAAATATAACGAACCCCATCGGAAGGGGATTTGCCGGACGCGACAGCAAAAGGAGGAATAGGATGATACTGAAGAAAAAAGTGTTTTACATCAACGGCGTCGAGCGCATGTTCATGTGCGATCCGGAGAATGACAAACTGTCTGATGTCATTCGCCGTCTTGGCCTGACCGGATGTAAGGTAGGCTGCGGCATCGGCGTCTGCGGATCCTGCAGCCTGATTGTCAACGGCAAGGTAGAGCGGTCCTGCAACAAGAAGATCACTGCGATTGAGGACTATTCCGAGATTACCACCATCGAAGGCATCGGGACCCCGCAGCACCTGCATCCCCTGCAGCAGGCATGGATCAGCTACGGCGCGGTACAGTGCGGATTCTGTGTCCCCGGATTTATTGTTTCCGCTTACGCGCTCCTTAAACAGAACAACAATCCGACCCGCGAGGAGGTTCGCGACTGGTTCCAGAAGACGAAGAATGTCTGTCGCTGCACCGGCTATAAGCAGATCGTGGACGCCGTTATGGCGGCGGCAAAAGTTGTGCGCGGCGAGTGGACCATGGAGGACCTGACAGCCCGCAACCCGAAGACGGGTGATTTCCTGGGCAAGCCCCTGATGCGTCCGGACGGCCTGGGCAAGGTGACGGGACTTACCGATTACGGCGATGACCAGGCCCTGAAGATGCCGGCCGGCACCCTCCAGGCTGCCATCATCCAGCCCCGGATTTCCCATCACGCGAAGATTCTGGCAATCCATACCGAGGAAGCGGAGAAGATGCCCGGCGTCGTTAAGGTCATTCTCGCAAAGGACCTGATTGCTGCAGGCGGCACCAATATTATGGCGGAAGGCCAGTTCCATGAGAGAAGTACCGTTCTCAAGCCGTCCCGCAAGGTGTTCCAGGATGAAAAGCTGCACCGCTGGGGCGATGTGGTCGGCATGGTTGTGGCTGACACCAGAAAGCACGCGAGAGACGCGGCGGCGAAGGTAACCGTGGATATCGAAGAGCTGCCGGCAGCGCTGACCTATCTTGAGGCTGTTATGCCGGATGCGGTGCGCGTCCATGAGGATACCCCGAATATCTTCGCGGAGCAGCCGGTCCTGAAGGGCGTCGGCCTGGAGGATCCGGAAAAGGTGAAGGAACTCATCGATAACGCGCCGAACGTAGTTGAGGGAAGCTTCATGTCCAGCCGTGAGCCGCACCTTTCCATCGAGGGCTGTGTGCTTCAGACCTACTGGGCGGATGACGGCATGCTTACTGTACAGTGCAAGTCCCAGTGTGTATATTCCTCCATCGGACGTCTCGGAAACTGCCTCGGCGTTCCGAAGAATAAATACCGCATCCTGATGAACCCCACCGGAGCTTCCTTCGGATGGTCCACGAACGCCGGCGATATCGCGCTCTGCGCAGCCTGTACCGTGGTTACCGGCGAGCCGGTCTCCCTTTCCATGAGCTATGAGGAGCACCAGCACTTCTCCGGCAAGCGCTGCCCGTCCTACTCCAACGGACGCCTGGCATGCGACGAGAACGGCAGGATCATTGCCGCGGAGTTTGACTACGGCATGGATCACGGCGCATATTCCTGGGGCGGCGACGATGTCATGACGAAGCCGGCAAGATTTGCCTTCTTCCCGTACTATGTTCCCAACGTGGCCGGCCTTGTCCGTGTGGCGAACGTCAACCACGCCTTCGGTACCGCGTACCGCAGCTACGGTTCCCCGCAGGCCTATACCCTGAGCGAGCCGCTGATGGATATGATGGCGGAGAAGCTGGGCATGGATCCCTTCGAGTTCCG
>ONXW01000189.1 GCA_900321915.1 uncultured Eubacteriales bacterium | reverse complement strand
GTGATGAAGAGCGCCTGGTTTTATGAGAAGGCGGAGCACACAGCCGTTATCCGGGAGATCACGGAGGAGCTCCGGAAACTTCCGAAGAAGGAATTCCACGGGAAAAAAGTTGTGCTTACGGGGATTCTGTGCGAGCCGGAAGAAATCCTGCAGATGCTCTGGGAAAATAATATCGCCGTAGTGGGGGATGACCTCCTCCAGGAGAGCATGCAGTATATGTGCGACACGGAGCCTGTGCGCGGAAGGGAACTCAAAAGCCTCGCAGAGCAGTGGGGAAAAAGGAGCGGCTGCATGCTGATCTATGAGCCGGGGAAGAACCGGGGCAGAAAGCTTGCAGAACTGTGCCGCAGAACGGGCGCCGACGGCGTAATCAGTTCCCTGGTGAAATTCTGCGACCCGGATGAATACGACCAGCCGTACCTGAAAAAAGACCTGGAGCGGGAAGGTTTCCCGCTCCTGCAGATAGAGGTGGACCAGCTGCGGGCCGGTGATGAGCAGATCCGGACAAAGATAGAGACCTTTGCGGATCTTCTCGATCAGCGCTGAGATTCGTCGTACCGGCAGCGGGAGGAGATATGGTACTCCCGGATCTTGTACTGCAGGTACCTCCTTGAAATTCCCAGATAATCGGCGGTTTTCTGGCGGTGTCCGTGAAACAGGGCCAGAGCGCTGCGGATGGCGTCCTCCGTGAGGTCCGGCCGGGGGGAGGCTGTCCCGGTCCGCGCGGGAAGGGAAGAAGACTGCGGGTCCGGGACTTCCGGTCGAAGCGTATCCGTCCGTTCTTCCGGGGAGATACCGGCTGTCTCGCTGACGGCGGAGTGAAAGCCCTCCGGTATGCTGTTGATCTCCACTGTCTGGCTCGGCGTCATCACCACCATCCGCTCGACGAAATTCCGGATCTCGCGGACATTGCCGGGCCAGTCGTACTTCAGGAGCTGTGAGTAGACAGCCGGGGAGAAGGTCTTGCGCAGATTGTACTTTTTGCAGAAATAATCCAGGAAAAAACGGCACAGCGGGATGATATCATCCCGGCGGCTGCGGATGGGCGGAATGGTCAGGGGAATGACGATGAGGCGGTAGTAGAGATCCTCGCGGAATTTCCCCTGCTGCACCAGCGTCGCCAGGTTCTGGTTGGTGGCGGCGATCAGCCGGAAATCCACCTTCGTGGGTCTGACGGAACCGACGCGCTGGATGGACTTGTCCTCGATCATGCGGAGAATTTTTCCCTGCACGGAGAGGGGGAGCGAGTTGATCTCGTCCAGAAACAGCGTGCCCTTGTCGGCGGCTTCCACGAGGCCGGCCCGGCCCTCCCTGTTCGCCCCTGTAAAGCTTCCTTTTTCATAGCCGAAAAGTTCGGCCTCGATCAGGTTCTCCGGGATAGAAGCGCAGTTAACCGTGACCATCCTGTGGGAGGCCCGGGTGCTGTGCTTGTGGATCAGGTTGGCGACAACTTCCTTGCCGGTGCCGGACTCGCCGAACAGCAGGACGTTGGAATCCAGGGGCGCGATATTCTCCGCCAGCACGAGGATGTGCCGGAGTTCCCTGCTCTCGGAGACAATCTGCATCGAAGTGTCCGGCCGGAGACCCTCCATGAAAGCGGTGGAGATCACCTTGTTCCGGCTGGCCAGGGACCGATACTGGTCTTCAAAGGCCCCGATATCCTGCATGACCGTGATCACGTACTGGATATTTCCCGCGCCGTCAAAGATCGGTGTTCCCGTCACCATGCGGAGACGCGGGGCGGCCTCCGGGTTCTGCAGGTTCTGGTAATACTGCAGGCGGCTTACCTTCTTTTTCTCCTGTAAGACCAGGTCAAAGACGCAGATGTCGATGACGGGGATAAAGTCATGGACGTTTTTGCGGAGGAATTCCTCCCGCGGGATGTTCCGCCACCGAATCATGGTGGTGTTGACAAACAGGTAGTTTCCCTCCGCGTCATAGATGGCGACGCCCAGGTCAAGGTTGTCGAGAATCTCGGAAGGCGGAAGGTGGATGGAAGAAAAAGTACCGGAGGTATTTTTACTCATATAGGGGCTCCTGTCTCCCGGATCATTCCGGGAAGTGTCTTCATACGCCGTTAATTTTATGCGCTGACGCAGAAAAGTGCAAGGGCCTGTGAAGTGAAACATGTGAATTCACAACCGGTTTGTGCACAATGGGGAATGGAACAGGGGAAAATGAAAACGGCGGGAAGGAGTTTCCTGCCGGGATAATACAGGGATAAAGTGTGAAATCAGCCCGTGGACACCACCTCCCGGCCGGGGAAAACTTCCCGGGGGGAGAAGTTGGCACGAGTTTTGCTCTTTTTAATGTTAAATTTCAGGATTCGGTTTTCATATTTCATATTCAGAGGGGATGCATATGAAGATTGTTCTCACACAGGAGCTGGACAGGGAAGCCATGAAGCTGCTCGCCGCGGAGGGCGCGGAGGTGTATACGGCGAACTCGGCGGACTTCGGGTCCTTTATGGAACAGATGCAGGAAGCGGATGCCGTGATTATCCGCGTCGGCCAGCTGACCGCGGAGATCATGGACAGGTGCCCGAATCTGAAGGTAATCGGCATCACGGGCGTGGGCTCCGACCGAGTGGATGTAAAGCACGCGACAGAGCTGGGGCTCCCGGTGGTCTATACCCCCGGCGCCAACAGCCGATCGGTGGCGGAGCACACGGCAGCCCTGATGTTCGCGGCGGCAAAGAATATCCCCGTCTCCGATGAAGAGCTCCGGAAAGGAAACTGGAAAATCAGGGATGCCGGCCGCGCTTTTGAGCTCTGCGGGAAAACCGTCGGCATTATCGGCGTCGGCGCCATAGGCGCCCAGGTGGCCGCCATCTGCCGGGGAATCGGCATGAAAACCGTTGGTTTCAGCCATTCCGGAAACCGGAAAAAAGTGGAAGACGCGGGATGCGTATACTGTGAAACCATGGAAGAACTCCTCCGGATCAGCGATTTTGTGACGATTCACAATCCGCTCACCCCGGAGACGGAGAACATGATCTCCGCGAAGGAGCTGGCGATGATGAAGCCGTCCGCCATCCTGATCAATACCAGCCGCGGAAAGATTGTGAACGAGGAAGATCTTGCGGAAGCCCTCGCGCGGGGGGTGATCGCCGGCGCGGGTATCGATGTTTTCGGCG
>ONXW01000046.1 GCA_900321915.1 uncultured Eubacteriales bacterium | reverse complement strand
TAACCGACGGGAACCTTCTCCAGGATTTCCGGGGAGAGGCCGTCAAGAACCTCCGTGAGGATGTCTTCCGGTGTTTTCCCCGCTTCCAGCATCTCCGTCACGGACGGGATCTCAGCCAGCTTCTGTTCCAGGCGCCCTATCACATCCTCCGGCGCGTCAGGCATCAGCTGCAGGATAAACCCGCCGGCCTGTTTTACGGTGCAGTCGGTATCCACCAGGACCCCGAGGGCCACGGAGGAAGGAACCTGCTCTGACACGGCGAAGTAATAGGTCAGGTCTTCCGCGATCTCCCCGGAGACCAGGTCCACCTGCCCCACATAGGGGTCCTTCAGGCCCACATCGCGGATGACGCTGAGGATTCCCTTTCCGACCGCTCCGCCTACATCCAGCTTTCCCTTCCATTTACAGGGGATATCAACGTGGGGATTTGCCGCATAACCCCGGACATACCCGTCGCTCTCCGCCGTCACGAGGAGAGACTTCACCGGTCCGTCCCCCTGTATCCGGAGGGTGAGAAGGTCCTTCTCCCCCTTCATCATGGTGCCCATCATGGCGCCGGCTGTCAGCAGCCTTCCCAGCGCGGCCGTCACGACGGGTGATGTGCCGTGCACACTTCTCGCATATTCCGCAAGGTGCCGGGTTGTGGCCGCGAACGCGCGGATTGCGCCGCCGCCCGCGGTCGCCCGCACCATATAATCCTTAGTCTCTTCCATTATTCTCCTCCCTTTACGGGCTGTTTTCCCTTTTCCCGCAGAATCACATAGACGCGCTCGCAGTCATCTTCCGGCGCCTCGCGGGTGAGATATCCGTATACTGCGGTGAATTCCATCCCCGCTTCCTCCGCGGCGCGCCGGATTTCCGGAATGGTCCAAGCCCTCTGGAGATGGGTTTCCGTATATTTCCTGTACAGATCCCCGTCTTCCCTGACAAAAACGGCCAGGTCATACTCATTCAGCCGCTCCCCGGGCCTGTATTCATTCTCCCAGATAAAACTGCAGTCTTCCCTGTCCTCCGCGATGGTCTGGGTTCCCATCTCCCGGTACTTGTATTCCGTATTCAGGTCAAAGATGAATATGCCCCCGGGATCCAGGTAATTGTTGCAGAGCCGCAGCACAGCCGCCAGGTCCTCTTCCGTCAGGATATAATTCATGCAGTCGCAGAGGCTCACGATAGCCCGGACCGTCCCGTAGAGTTCAAAGGAACGCATGTCCTGCATAAGATACAGGATATCGCTTCCCGACGCGGCGCGTTTTTCTATCGCCTGCCCCAGCATCTCCCCGGAATTGTCCACGCCTATCATGTCATACCCCGCGGCGGACAGGCGCTCTGTCAGGCTTCCGGTGCCGCAGCCCAGATCCAGCAGAAGTCCCCCGGTGATCCCTTCTTCCCGGAGCAGGGAAATGATATAGGCGCACCAGTCATCATAGGGCACATTGTCCATAAACAGGTCATAAACCCCGGCAAATCCGGTATAAGCATTCCGGCCGGTTGTCTCCATAGCGTATCACCTCTCACAGTCCCGGCATAACAAAAGGCCGCGTGCCGGGCCTTAACCGCTCAGCAATGCAGCCTTTCTCATTTTCTCAGGCGTTTTTCCCGCAGCATTTCTTGTACTTTTTGCCGCTCCCGCAGGGGCAGGGATCATTCGGATAGATCTTCTTCTCGTTGCGGACGGTTCCGGAAGCCTTCTGGGCCCGGTAAAGCTCATCTCTCTTCTCCGGAGTCAGGATAGCGTCCCACTCAGGCAGCTCATAGAGCCATTTTGCCTTGGCTTCCACCATATTGTAATAGAGTTTTTCCGGGTCAATCAGGATACGGACCGGTGTGTCCTCTTCCATGGTCTCCGTCGGATTCTTGTAATCCAGGAGGCTCTCGCTGATTCCGTCCAGGAATCCCGTCATGGTCATAATGTCCGTATCATATTTCTCTGCCAGCTCTTTTACCGTACCGGCAACCTCTTTGTCCGGCTCTGCGAGAATCTGCTTGTAGATTCCCTTCTCCACGTCGAAGTAGCTCTTCCAGAGCGCATCCTGCATCTTCTTGTCAAGGCCGTCGCCGTAAGCCATATTTCTCCAGTTTTCAAGCAGTGCCATAGTCTTTATTCCTTCCCTTATCAAATCATCATAAGCCCGGCTGAGTTCAGGTCCCGCCTGCGCATCCCCGCTGATATAAAGAACTAAAACAGGGCCGCAGCACAGGCATCGAAGCTCTGAGCGGCAGCCCTGTCTGCGCAGACAAGACTGCCTGCTACAGTATATACCAATTATTCATCAATTGCAAAGCTTTCTTTCGAGGCCGTCCCTTACTTTTCCCCGGGCATCAGCCATCCGTGATGGTCGGTGTGGAGAAGGTGCTCGGACTTCTCTGACAGCGGTTTTCCGAGATAATCCCTGTAAATCATGGTAATAGATGGGTTCTCGTGGGAGAACCTGAGCTCCATGCCCGCATCCTGGGAATACAGGACCGGCGCTCTCTCCCCGGCCATCTCGACGCCGTCGTGGATCGGCTGGCCGCCGCCGCCGACACATCCGCCGGGACAGGCCATGACCTCCACAAAATCATAGTGTACGCGGCCCTGCTTCAGTGCCTTCAGCAGCTTGTCCGCGTTGCCCAGCCCGTTGGTGACCGCGACGCGGAGCGTCGTGCCGGCCAGGTCAAACTCTGCTTCCTTCCAGCCGTCCATACCGCGGACCGCGCGGAACGCGTCAGCGTCCGGATTCTTTCCGGTTACCAGGAAGTAAGCGCTTCTGAGCGCCGCCTCCATGACGCCGCCGGTAGCGCCGAAAATATTGCCCGCACCGGAACCGACGCCGAAGGGCATATCCAGCTCTTCCTCCGGGATCTCGGCTATCTTGATCTGGTCTGCCCGGATCAGGCGGCTTACCTCACGGGTGGTCAGGGAGCAGTCCACTTCCGGGTTGCCCTGGTCATCCACCATGGACGGATAAGCGCACTCTGCCTTCTTTGCGAGACAGGGCATGATGGATACGCAGAAGATCTTCGAGGGGTCAACCTTGAGATACTCCGCGTAATAACTCTTGGTGATGGCGCCGAACATCTGCTGCGGGGACTTGGCGCTGGACAGGTTGTCCACAAACTCCGGATAGTGGGACTTCACGAAGCGGAGCCATCCCGGGCAGCAGGAGGTAAACATCGGGAACCTGTTCTTCTCGGGATGGGAAATCTTCTCGAGGAATTCGGAACCCTCCTCCATGATGGTGAGGTCGGCGGTAAAGTTGGTGTCAAATACATAGTCAAATCCGACCCTGCGGAGCGCGGCGGCCAGTCTCTTCATGGAGGCGAACTCCGGGTCCAGGCCGAAAGGCTCTCCCCATGCGGTACGGATGGAAGGAGCAATCTGCACCACGGTGATCTTCTCCGGATCCTCGATGGCCTCGATGACGCGGTCTACATCATCGCGCTCGCGGAGGGCGCCGACCGGGCAGTGGGTGATGCACTGTCCGCAGAGGGCGCACTTGGAATCCTCAAGGCGGTAGACGCCGGTCACGTCCACAGTAACGCGGGAACCGGTGTTTACCACATCCCAGATATTGGTGCTCTGGATCTTGTCGCAGACCTGGACGCAGCGCATGCACTTGATGCACTTGTCATAATCGCGGATGAGCGGGAACTCGATGCTTCCCCTGTTCTCTTCCAGCTTCTTCTCATAGGGCAGGGTATGGATATTCAGGTCATTTGCAACCTTCTGCAGCGTGCAGTTGCCGCTTCGCACACAGACGGCACAGTTGGTGTTGTGCTGGGAAAGAATAAGCTTAACGTTGGTCTTCCGCGCATTGCGGGCTTTTCTGGAATTGGTGCGGATAACCATGCCGTCAGCAACGGTATTGTTGCAGGCGGTGAACAGTCTGTCGTACCCTTCCACCTCCACGACGCAGACACGGCAGGCGCCGATCTCATTGAGCTCCTTCATATAACAGAGTGTCGGAATATGGACCCCGGCCTGTGAGGCAGCGTCCAGTATCGTCGTTTTCTCGGGAACCTCAATGGTTCTTCCGTCTATCGTAACTTTTACCATTTCGCTTCTCTGCCTCCTTTGAAGATTCCGTATCCGTAGTGATCGCAGTGCAGGCATCTGCCGGACTCCTGGCATGCCTCCTGTTCGGTCATGCCGCATTCCATCAGCTTAAAGTCGTGTTTTCTCTCCTCCGGGGAACGCTCTCTCATGTTCACGCGTCCGCACGGCTTATGATCATCAAAGCGGATCGCGGGAAGATCGATATCTGTCTTAATCTCATGGAAGAATCCCAGATACTCATCGATATTGGCTGCCGCAACCTTGCCGGCCGCAATGGCACGGATAACCGTTGCCGGACCGGTAACACAGTCTCCTCCGGCAAAAATGCCGTCTGCGTCAGGAATGTCGCTGGTATCAAACGCGTCGATATGGCCGCGCTCCACCGGGATCCCGTATTCGCCGAACTTGCGGGAATCAATTCCCTGTCCGATGGCAACCAGCAGCCTGTCACAGGCGTAACGAACCTCCGGCGTGTCCGCGGGCACGGGCTTCGGCCTGCCGTCGACGACAGGGCCGACAATCTGCGGTTTTACCCAGATGGCTGCCACCGAGCCGTCTTCCTTCTTCTCCACACGCACCGGGGCGTGCAGCTCGACAATCTCACACCCGTCGGCGATGGCGCCCTCCACTTCCTCCGGAAGCGCGGTCATGTCCGCGATTCTCCGGCGGTACAGGATCTTAACGGATTTCGCGTTGCAGCGGATTGCGGAACGGGCCACGTCCATGGCCACATTGCCGCCGCCGATCACGGCGATATCCATGCCTGTGAAGTCGGGATAATCATCGTCCCCGATGGCCCGGAGCATCTCCACCGCGGAGATGACGCCCTCTGCGTCCTCCCCCTCGATGCCGGTCTTCTTATCGGTATGGGCGCCGATGGAAACAAACATGGCGTCATACTGCTCTCTCAGCTCACCGATGGAAATGTCTTTTCCGACGCTGACATCTGTGCGGACAGAGAAGCCGCTCTTCTTGAGGCACTCAATCTCCGCATCCAGGGTTTCTCTCGGCAGGCGGTACGCGGGAATGCCGTACCGGAGCATGCCGCCGGCTTTCTTTCTCTGCTCATACACAACGACTTCATGGCCCATCAGGGACAGGAAGTACGCTGCGCTCAGCCCTGCCGGGCCGCCGCCGATAACGGCAACCTTTTTCCCGGTAGCGGGCGCCTTCTCACCGATTCGGAACTCCGTCTCATGCTCCGCCGCGTACTTTTTCAGGCCGCGGATGTTGATCGGGTCGTCCACCATTGTTCTGCGGCAGCGCACCTCACAGGGATGCTCGCAGATCATGCCGCATACAGCCGGGAACGGATTGTCCTTGCGGATAAGGGCTGTGGCATCGTCGTAACGGCCGTCGTGGATAAGGGAAATATATCCAGGAACGTCCACGTGGGCAGGACACTGCGCGACACAGGGAACCGGCTGGTCCTGATGACCGGAACAGCGTCCGTGAAGCACGTGCTCCTCATAATCATCGCGGAATCCGCGGATCCCTTTCAGTACCATCCTGGCAGCTTCGGAACCGATGGCACAGTCTGCGGAAAAATAGATGCTCTCCGCTGTGTCTTCAATAATTTTCAGTGTCTCCATGGTAGCCGTGCCGTCCAGCACGGAGTCTATCAGTGTTTCAAGCTGTCCCAGTCCGATACGGCAGGGTACGCACTTGCCGCAGGATTGTGCGTGACAAAGATGTAAAAATGACGCTGCAAGATCTACAGGACAGAGACCCGGCTGGCTTGCCGTAATCCTGCGTTCCAGATCCTTATAGAGACCTTCCACCGTCTTCTGCGCATTGTTTTGGGTTACAATGCTCAATCTGCTCATGGTGTGTCCTCCTTATGCCCGGCTGCGAGGCCGGTTTAATGCAGGGTTAGTTATAACTTACTATTATCTCTCTCATTACTTGATATAATTTAATCATATCCCCAATATTTTGTAAACACGAGAAAAAGAGAAAAACTTTATAGGCTGATTGAAAATCCCTATACCCGTCATCACAGCAAACGAACGCTTTTTTCAGTAAAAACCGGTTAAGGGGGACTATCTGACGGCAGTCCCCCTTAACCGGTTTCTTCTTATTTATTCCTGTATATGACACCCGTTTCGGCGTCCACACTTTTTACGTCCTGATATTCCTGGTCCTCCGTGGGAAGCTTCTTCCTGCGCAGCTTGCTGTTCACCAGCCGCCTGATCAGGTCGGAAATTACGGCGAATACCGGCACCCCGAGAAGCATTCCGGCAAACCCGAATACTCCTCCGAAAAAGATAATCGAGAACATGACGCCGAAACTGGAGAGGCCTGTGGAATCTCCCAGGATCCTGGGCCCCAGGATATTGCCGTCAAACTGCTGCAGCAGGACGATAAACAGGAGAAAGTACAGGCACTTGATCGGGCTCACCAGCAGAACCAGGACAGCTGCAGGAATCCCCCCGATAAAAGGTCCGAAGAATGGTATCACGTTTGTCACGCCGATGATGGCGCTGAGCAGCATGGGGTACGGCATCTTCATCAGCTGCAGACAGATAAAGGAGATAAACCCTATGATAATGGAGTCTACTATCTTGCCGATAATAAATCCTCCGAAGATCTGGTTGACAAACCGCAGCTCCGCCACAACCTCGTTGGCAATATCGGTGCGGAATACCGCGTATATTATCTTCCGGAACTGTGCCAGGAGCTTTTCCTTGATGTTCAGGAGATAAACCATGGCGATCAGTCCGATCAGCCAGTTTTTCAGCACTATCAGGATTCCCATCACTCCGCTGGATACCTGCATAATGATATCTGTGATGCGGTTCATATCCATCCGGCGCATATAATCTTCGCCCCAGCGCTGTATCTCTATGTAAATCCGGTTCAGGATATCAATGACAGCCTGCTCCGCGTCCGGATTATCCTTCAGGAGATTCTGCACATACTGGTTGATGTTGGTCCAGTAGACAGGAAGGGAATTCCAGATTCCGATGATGCTCTCAACGAGCTGCGGCAGAATCAGCATAATTACGCCGCTGACCAGAAAGACGATCAGGAGTACCGCGCAGACGGTCGCGCAGATCTTTGCTATATTTCTCGCGGCCCTGGATTCCGTCTTTTTCAGCAGGCGGTTTATCTGGCGCTCCAGCTTTTCCTTTACCATGTTGTAGACAGGGGCGGCAAGATAAGCCAGTACCGCGCCGTAGATGAACGGAGCGATGATGCTGAACAGCCTGCTGATAAGCTGCCGGAACTCTTCCCAGTTCTGGACACAGGTCCAGAGGAAAATGCCGGCGGCTATCACGCCGAAGGCTGTCAGCCCCACCCGAAAATAATATCTGTTGTTCTTTTCATTCATATTCCGTAAACCTGCTGACCCCCCGGATATAAAGATAGCAGCGATGTCTCGCTGCCACTCCAATGATAGCCCAAGATGCCGGCTCTTACCATATTGACTCCCAGCATTCAGCCAGGTGGGCAACCACACTCTGCTTTCTGTCTTCCACGCTCAGGAGGCCTGACATCCACCAGAAAATATCGGAATCCCTATTGTCATATGTAGGATCAAAACCGGTAAGAGTTATCGAACATCCCAGGTTATCAAATTCTGACTATATTATACTACAAGAATCACCGCATTTCAACACCATCTGCGCTTACACGCGCATAGATCAGGCGTCTTTCGGCGCCTTTTTCCGGCCCGATCCGGAGGGCGCCGAGAAGCCTCTCTGCGGCATCCGGAAACAGGGACGGATCTTTTGCCAGAAGCTCTGCAATCACGTCGCCCTTCTTCACTTCATCGCCGTATTTCCTGAGAAGAATGATGCCTGCGCTGTGGTCGATGGGGTCCTCTTTTTCCGCACGCCCAGCGTGCAGCATCACCGAACAGGTCCCGATTCCCTCGGTATCCATTCCGTTAATGAAGCCGTCCTTTTCAGCCTTCACCTGCATGCGCGGGATATCCGTCTCCACCTCCCCGGCGGCAAGTTTTTCCGCCCAGGCCGGATCACCGCCCTGCGCCCGTACCATTTCCAGGAATACCCGGAGCGCGGATCCGTCCTGCAGGGCCCCGGCCGCGAGTCCGTAACACTCTTCTGCTGTGCCCTTTCCTGCCGTGTGAAGCATCTCCGCCGCAAGGCGCAGTGAAACTTCCCGAAGATCCTCCGGCCCACCGCCGGAAAGGACTTCCATGGACTCCTTCACCTCCAGGGAGTTCCCGACAGCATTTCCCAGCGGCACATCCATGTCGGTAATCAGGGCCGTACAGGTTCTGCCTGCCATGGTCCCGATGGCGACCATCTTCCCGGCAAGGGCGATGGAATCCTCCATGGTTTTCATAAATGCCCCGCTGCCGGTCTTGACGTCCAGGACGATCCCGTCGGAACCGCCGGCAAGCTTCTTGCTCATGATGGACGCGGCGATAAGCGGGATGCTGTCCACCGTCGCGGTGACATCCCGCAGGGCGTACATTTTCTTGTCAGCGGGAACCATATTCCCGCTCTGGCCTATCACGGCGATGCCGACCCGGTTAACCAGTTCAAAGAACCGGTCGCGGGGGATCGCTGTCTGAAAACCGGGAATGGATTCCAGCTTATCTATGGTTCCTCCCGTAAATCCCAGCCCGCGGCCGGACATCTTCGCGACCCTGACCCCCAGGGAAGCCACCACCGGCCCCACAATCAGCGTCGTCTTATCGCCCACACCGCCGGTGCTGTGCTTATCGACCTTAAACCCCGCAATCGGGGAGAGATCCGCCATATCGCCGGAACGGGCCATCTCCAGGGTCAGGTCCGTGATCTCCCTGTCCTCCATGCCGCGGAACCAGATTGCCATCATCATGGCGGACATCTGGTAATCCGGAATCCCGCCTTCCACATATCCGGAGACCATCCAGTGAATCTCATCCCCTGTAAGGCTTCCGCCGTGTTTCTTTTTTTCAATCAGATCATACATTCTCATGGAAATGTCCCCCGTTCTTTACCGGCAGTCCAGATGCTCCGGGCCGAAGCTCTCCGGAAGCAGCTCTGAGAGCCTGTATTCCCGCCAGTCCTCCGGCGTCCGCACCAGAAGGATCCGGAACTCTTCCGGCCTGCAGAATTCCCGCAGGACCTGCCGGCAGATTCCGCAGGGCGGGCAGTAATCCGTCACTTTGCCGTTCTCCCCGCCGCAGATTGCGATGGCGCAAAACTCCCTCGCCCCGCTGCTTACGGCAGCGGAAACCGCGCTCCTCTCCGCGCAGATGCCCGCGGGATAGGAAGCGTTCTCCACATTTACCCCGGTAAAAATTCTGCCGTCGCTGCTGAGCAGGGCCGCTGAAACATGGAAATGCGAGTACGGGGCATACGCCTCAT
>ONXW01000402.1 GCA_900321915.1 uncultured Eubacteriales bacterium | reverse complement strand
TGAAAAAGATAACGGAAACGGCGGATTATCAGATGCGGCTTCTGGATACAGCCAGAAAAAGGCTGAGAAAGGAGCAGGACATGAGCTTCAGTGTTTCAATTAAGACGATTCCTGAGCGTTATGCGGCAACAGTACACATGACAATACCGCGTTACGAGGACGAGGGTATAGTATGGCAGATCCTGGGGGAAGAAACCGATTCTATGAAAATGATTCCTGCGGAGCCCTGTCTTACAGCGGCAGAGTATCTGGATGACGAATACAGGGAGAAGGATGTAGAACTGATCGCATGGAAAACGGTCAAAGGGAAGTATCCCGATACGGAACATGTGAAGTTCAAAACACTTCCGGAGGTCAAAGTCGCGAGCTGCATGGTAAGGGGCGGATATGACAGGATGCCGGATGTCTATGCGGCGGTAATCGCCTGGGTTAATGAGAATGGTTATGAATATGCCGGTTCTATGTTCAATATTTATCATGTGAGTCCGCACGAGACACAGAACCCGGACGAGTTTGTTACGGAAGTGTGCTATGCTGTAAAATAGAAAATACTGTTCCGGGATATATCAGGCTCCTCACTGCCGGATGGCGGTGGGGAGTTTTATGCTGTTCCAGTCAATCGATACGCTGGGATTTGCGATTGAGACCTTCGTGGATAACTGCATTACGGGCATTACCGCAAATGAGAAGCGGTGCCGTGAGCATGTGGAGAGGAGCGTCGGCATCGTGACAACCCTGGCACCTGTCATCGGTTACCAGCATGCCGCGGATATCGCGAAAAAAGCTCTGTCTGCCGACAGGCCGGTCCGGGATATCATCCTGGAAGAGGGAGTGCTCACCCCGGAGGAAACAGACCGCATCCTGGATCCGGTAAGCATGACTGAGCCGGGAATGCAGGGAAAGAAAAGCAGAACAGAATAGTTTACAGGTTTTTTCTCTTGATTTTCTTCCTCTGCAGGAATATAATTAAATTTGGTTAGATATATCTAACCAAATTTTTTGATCCGCGGTTAGCAAATACTAACACTATAGGAGGACCTGTTTCGAACGGAGATGAAAACGGTTATCTGGGGGCTTCTGATCCCTTTTATCGGAACGGCAGGCGGTGCTGCCTGTGTGTTTTTTCTGAAAGAGGATCTCAAAGCCGATATACAGCGCGCCCTGACCGGGTTTGCGGCAGGCGTGATGGTGGCGGCGTCCATCTGGAGCCTGATCGTACCGGCCATTGAACAATCCGAGGGGAAAGGGCGGCTGGCTTTCCTTCCCGCGTTCATCGGTTTCTGGCTGGGGATCCTGTTCCTGCTTCTTTTGGACCATGTGATCCCGCACCTGCACAGAAGTATTGACCATGCCGACCAGGCGGAAGGACCTGAAATAAAACTGAACAGGACCATGATGATGATCCTTGCCGTGACGCTGCACAACATTCCGGAGGGAATGGCAGTGGGTGTTGTCTACGCCGGATTACTGTCCGGTTATGCAAATATCACCGCGGGCGGCGCGCTGGCCCTGGCGCTGATCGCGGAGATGTTCATTTCCCAGATCTCCGCCAACAGGCTGATGGAGATCCAGGAAGCGAAGACAGCGGAAGGAACGGATACTTTTGCTCCGGCAGGGCATGACATTGTATTTAATGATGTCAGTTTTGCGTACAGGGTGAATTCCGGCGAAGCCGGAAGAGAAGGAACCCCGGGAGGCGACAGCGGGCAGGTACTGCGCGGTGTCAGCTTTACGGCAAAAGAGGGTGAAGTCACGGCGCTTGTCGGGCCATCCGGTTCCGGCAAAAGCACCTGCGCAAGGCTCGCTGCGCGCCTTTGGGATGTCAGCAGGGGAAAAATTGCGGTCGGCGGCGTGGATATTTCCACCGTCGACCCCGAAGTCCTGCTCACCGATTATTCCATGGTATTTCAGGATGTCGTGCTGTTTGACGACACGGTTATGGAAAACATCCGTCTCGGCAGGCACGGTGCGGCAGACGGGGAGGTTCTGGCGGCTGCGGCGGCCGCCAACTGCGACGAGTTTGTGGAAAAAATGCCGCAGGGCTATGCGACGCCCATCGGCGAAAACGGAGCAAAGCTCTCCGGCGGTGAACGGCAGCGTATTTCCATTGCCCGGGCACTGCTGAAAAATGCGCCCGTTGTTCTTCTGGATGAGGCCACAGCCTCTCTAGACGTGGAGAACGAAACGAAGGTCCAGGGAGCTCTGTCGCGGCTCCTGACAGGAAAGACCGTTCTGGTCATCGCCCATCGGATGCGCACCGTTGAGGCTGCCGATAAGATCGTAGTCCTTGCTGACGGCAGGGTCGCTGAGGAAGGAAGCCCCAATGAACTGCTCGCAAGGGAAGACGGTATTTTCAGACGTATGACACAGCTTCAGAGCGCCAGCGCCGCCTGGAGCATCTGAGGCGGAGAGTAAAAAACGGAATAATGAAGGATGCACCCGGTTATTGTAATGATAACCGGGCATTTTTGTCTCAGCGGGGGACGATGGATGGTCTAAAGAATAGAAACCGGCAGGAAACTGTGCTATAGTTTTATCAGCGAGGTGATCAGAGGTTTCAGGTGTAAAGCGAATTGGCATCAGGCGGAAAAAGACAGGAAACCTGGATGAAAGGAGCCCATTATGAACCGGATAAACGACGAAAAGGCAAGGCGCATAATAGAAGAGCAGGCCGCGAGGATCCGGCTTTTTACCGACCTGACACAGGCGGGAAGCTGGGCTGTCAGTTTTGCGCCGGACGGCTCGCTGGCGTCTGTGCAGTGGGGCGACGGCTTCCGCAGGCTGATGGGTTACAGTGACCGGAATGATTTTCCAAATGAAATAGAGCCGTTCCTGCGGGGCATTCACCCGGAAGACAGGGATTCTTTCATCCGTGATATGCTCGCCGGCGTTTTTGATGAGAATACTACGCGCACGACGGGCAGTGACTGCCGCTTTTACAGAAAAGACGGCTCCGTCCGGTGGTATCGCAGCAGCGGCGTAGTGTCCCGGGATCCTGAAGGCAGGCCGGTGCAGTTCAGGGGCGTGACCATCGACATAACCCAGGCGAAGGAACATGATGCCCTGTACGAAGAACTGCAGAACGAAGCCGCTTCTCTTGACACCATTCATGAAATGCTCGGATCCGGTAAATGGACAATGGATTTCGATGAAGCGGGGGAGATGGTCCGGGTCAGCTGGAGCGACGAATTCCGGAGAATGCTCGGGTATCACGGGACGGATGATTTCCCGGATGTACTGGAATCCTGGTCCGGCCTGCTGCATCCGGAGGACAGGGATCGCGTTCTAAGGGAGTTTAATGAGACGATCTCCGACTACACAGGGCAGAAGACCTATGACGTTGA
>ONXW01000068.1 GCA_900321915.1 uncultured Eubacteriales bacterium | reverse complement strand
TCCCGAAAGGGCGGAAAACTGGTAATCCGAAACCACAATCATGTCGAGGGAATCGTAGGCCAGGGCGCTGACCGGGGCCATCTCCTCATCCAGCCACACCACATTCGACGTGAGCACCCCGTCCCCGAAGATTACGCCGTTCATCCAGTTCATCCGGTCCGGCTCCCTGGTAAACACGCCAATCAGGCTCTGGAGGCCCTCCATGCTGCTCTCGAAGCTGATTTTCTTGCGCAGGAGTTCCGCGCCGTCGGTTTCCAGGAGCACCTCAATCTCATTTGACCGCGCCCCGAGCGGAATATAGTAGGTCACCGTCTCCCCGCTGTGGGCAGCCGGGTCCACCGTATATTCGTAGCGGCACACCTCCCCGTCGGATTCCCCTACCAGGAAACACAGCAGGACGGCTGTCTCCGGCAGCGCCTCCGCGTCCTCCACGGTCAGCGTCACGTGTGCCGGCAGATACCGTCCCTGTTTCACTGTATTATTAAACCCGCAGGAGACCTCCATCCGGATGCCCCCGACGCTGTCAAGCCCGGATATCGCGCCCGGTCCCGCGCCTTCCGCCGCATGAGAAACAGCCGGGGCCGCAAAAACCCCGGCGAAAAGCAGCAGTATCACGCAAAAGGCGCACAGTACCCGCTTCATCCGCATCTGTCTCCAATCAGGCATTCTTTATCTCGCAATATCAAAATTCTCCCGGTCCGCGTCCAGCTCCGTTTTCAGCTTGACGGTGAACACCGTGCCGTTCAGGTCGCTGGTGACGCCGATGGTTCCCCCGTGCATGTCCACGATATTTTTCGCGATGGCCAGGCCCAGGCCGGAACCGCTGACGCTGCTGGTGCGGGACTGATCCACCCGGTAAAACCGGTTGAAAATCTGCCCCACCTCGTCCTCGGGGATCACATAGCCGTAATTCTTGACCCTGACCGTTACGATGTCATCCCCCGCGTCGATGCGGACGATGACACGCTTGCCGTCCGCCCCGTACTTGATGGCATTGTTGATCAGGTTGTCAAACAGCCGGGCCAGCAGGTTGCTGTCGGCGGAAATAACCTTGGCCGGCACATTGGTGATCAGCTCGTAGGACAGGTTCTGGGCCAGGAAGCTCGGATAAAACTCTTCCAGAAGCTGGCTCAGAAGGCGCACAATATCCACGCGGCCTATCTTCAGGGCCACCTTTCCCCCGCCCAGCTTTGTGAAGCTGAACAGGTCCTCGATCAGCTGCTGCAGCCGTTTTGACTTGGCAAACGCGATATCAATATATTTCTTCTGCATGTCCGGGGACATGTTTTCGGAGATGGAGAGAAGCTCCAGGTAACCGATGATGGATGTGAGCGGCGTGCGGAGGTCGTGGGCCACGTTGGTGATCAGCTCATTCTTCGTCCGTTCCGACTCCCTCTCCCGGTCCATCAGCGTCCGCAGGTCCCCGACCATCTTATTCAGGTTCTCCGCCATCACGGCCACCTCGTCCTCGCCGTGGACCTCCACCGTAGTGTTCAGGTCTCCCTCGGAAATACTCTGCATGGCCGCGGATATCTCCCCCAGGTCCCGGATGGTCCGGTCCATCAGCCGGAAATACACCGCCGCGAATATCACAATGCCTCCCAGGACATAGAACATCATCATCAGCGCGTCCATCTCCAGGAGGCCCAGGAGGACCGAGGGCTCCCCGGCCGTCCGCTGCAGGTACTCCGTGAGCGCCGTCAGGATGACCACCAGGAAAAGCTCCGCCGCGCAGGCCACCGCAGCCGCGAATAACATCTTAATCAGCAGCTGCGAGTGGAACTGCCCGCTCAGATCCCTGTGAATCTGTTTTTTACTTTTCAATCTTGTATCCTACTCCCCAGACGGTTGTGATGATCTTGTTCTGTCTGGTATCTTCCTTCATCTTCCCCCGCAGTCTGCGGATGTGGACCATGACGGTGTTGTTGGCCTCATAGACCTTCTCATGCCATACCTGCTCGAAAATCTCGTCGGTGCTGAAAACACGGCCCGGATTGGACGCCAGCAGGTACAGGATATCAAACTCGATGGGAGTGAGCTTGACGTCCTCCCCGAACACCGTCACGCGGTGATTCTCCCGGCTGATGGTCAGGCCCCGGAGGGAAATGTCGCCGCTCCCGGATTCGGAAGCGCTCTGGGGATTCAGCTGCGTGTAGCGGCGCAGCTGTGACTTGACGCGGGCGGTGAGCTCCAGGGGATTGAAGGGCTTGGTGACATAATCGTCAGCGCCGGTCCCCAGGCCGCGGATCTTGTCCAGATCCGTGGACTTCGCGCTCAGCATGATGATCGGGATATTGTTGGTCTCCCGGATCTTGCGGCACATGGTCAGGCCGTCCATGCCGGGCATCATGATGTCCAGGAGCACCAGGTGGATCTTCTCCTGCGCAAGGATATCAAGCCCGTCCTTGGCGTTAAATGCCTTAAACACCTTGTAGCCGTCGCTGACAAGATAGATTTCCACCAGGTCCGCGATCTCTTTCTCGTCATCCACTACCAGAATACCGATGTCCGACATAATTTACCTCATTTCCGTCCCTTCCATGGGGACAAATACTCTTGTTTTGACGGGGTCTGTCAGGTCTTCCTGCTCTCTCGCCGCCGCAGCCGCCTCCTCGCAGAAGACGTCCTGGGCACACACAGCCTGCCTGCCGCGCCGGTCGGGCTTTTCATAGCTGCCGTCGGGCTGCAGGTACTGGGCTTTGACATTATCCTCCAGCTGCACCTCCAGGTAGTGCTCGAGCTTTGCCGTCAGTCTCTCATCCTCCACCGGGAACATGATCTCCACGCGCCGGTCCAGGTTTCTCGGCATCCAGTCAGCGCTTCCCATAAAGAACAGCGGGTCGCCGTCATTCTCAAACCGGAATATCCGGGCATGCTCCAGGAAATTCCCGACGATGGAACAAACGGAAATATTCTCGCTGAGCCCGGGGATGCCTGCCTTCAGGCAGCAGATTCCGCGGATGATCAGGTGGATTTTCACGCCCGCCTGCCCCGCCGCGTAAAGCCGCTCGATAATCTCCTGGTCGCACAGGGAATTCATCTTCGCGATGATGCCCGAGGGCCTGCCCTGTTCGGCGTTGGCCTTCTCTCTGTCAATCAGGCGGAAGAACCGGTTCCTGAGCCACAGGGGGGCCACCGCCAGGCGGTTCCAGTAGAGAGGCTCTGAATAGCCGGAAAGCATGTTGAACACGGCGGTCGCGTCCTCGCCGATCTTCTCCCGGCAGGTCAGCAGGCCGTTGTCCGTATAGAGCTTCGCGGTGGAATCGTTGTAGTTGCCGGTTCCCAGGTGGACATACCGGCGGATCCCATCTTCCTCCCTGCGCACGATCAGGGTTATCTTGCAGTGGGTCTTCAGGCCCACCAGGCCGTAGATGACGTGGCATCCGGCCTTCTCCAGCATCTTCGCCCAGATGATGTTGTGCTCCTCGTCAAACCGGGCCTTCAGCTCCACCAGGACGGACACCTGCTTGCCCCGCTCGGCCGCCCTCGCCAGCGCTTTGATGATGGGGGAATTGCCGCTGACGCGGTACAGCGTCTGCTTGATGGCCAGGACGTCCGGATCCTCCGCCGCCGCCTCGATGAGTCCGATGACCGGCTCGAAGGTCTGGTAGGGATGCTGCAGGAGGATATCGCCCTTCCGGATATTGGTGAAAATATCGTCGTCATTCATCAGCTCGGGCACCGCCTTCGGCTTGTAGGACGGCATCTTGTACTCCTCAAAGCCGGGGAGCCCGTAAACCTTCATCAGGACCGTCAGGTCCAGGGGGCCGCTGATCTCGTAGATCTCCTCTTTGCTGACGCCGAATTCATTTCTCAGGCGCTTCAGGAGGCGCTTGTCGGAGTTCTTCTCAATCTCCAGGCGGATGACCTCACCCCTCTGGCGCTGCTTCAGCTTTTTCTCGATCTCCTGCAGCAGGTCCGCGGATTCATCCTCATCGATGGAGAGGTCCGCGTTCCGCATGATGCGGAAAGGATGGCTGCACAGGATTTTATAATTCAGGAACAGCTTCCCGATATTGCGCTCGATAATCTCTTCCAGGTAAATGATGCGGCGCGGCTTCGGATGCTCCGGATCGCCCCGGAGATTGTCCACCTCCTCCGGGATCTCCACCACCCGGGGAAGCACGTCCGGGACGCGGACCATGGCAAACTCCAGATCCTCATCCGTCTTTTTCTTCTGCATCAGCACCCCGATATTGATGGACTTGTTCCGCACCAGGGGGAAAGGCCTCGAGGAATCCACCGCCATCGGCGTGAGCACCGGGTAGACCTCCCGCTCAAAGTACCGGTCCGCGAACTCCGCCTCCGCGGGCTGCAGTTCCTCATGCTCCGGGATAATGACAAGGCCCAGCCTGTGCATCAGAGGCAGAAGCCCCCGGTTATAGCATGAATACTGGCTCTCCACCAGCTCATGGACCGAAACGCCTATGGCGTCCAGCTGCTCCTGGGCCGTCATTCCGGCGATATCCCGCTTCTTGTATCCCGCGTGGACCATCTCATCCAGGGACGCCACCCGGACCATGAAAAACTCATCCAGGTTGGACGCCGTGATCGACAGGAACTTCAGCCGCTCAAAGGGGAGCGTGGTCTTATCCCTCGCCTCCCCGAGGACGCGGTTGTTGAACTGCAGCCAGCTCAGCTCCCGGTTGGTATAGAATTTCGGATCCTTATAATTCACTGTATCTGCCATGTTCCCACCTCCTGCCGCTTACCACTTGCGCTTTCTCCGGATCGCCGGCCTGAGGCCGATCATCTCCTCAAAGAAATCCGCTTTCTGCCCGACAGAGTATTTTTCCAGTGTAATGTTGCCGTCATATGTCGTCGTGACTGCCAGCCGTCCGCCGTCCCGCACCGCTATCCTGGCGCCCCGGAGCTTCTGTTTATGGCTCCGGTCCAGGGAATTGGCGAGCCTGAGCATGGCCGCGAGCTTTGCTATCACGATCTTCAGTTCCCTTCCGGTATAGCCCTTCTCCCTGTACAGGGAGAGGTCCGTCTCCAGGGAGACATCATCATAATCAAATTCCTGGATGTTGTAGAGCACCACATTTGCCACCAGCTCCCTGTCAAGATGGGAAAGGCCGATGAGCTCCGACGACATGATGATCTCATAGGCGTTGTAGGATCCCCGGGTGATGCTGACGTACTTCCCGCAGTCGTGCAGGAGCGCCGCGATCCGCAAAAGCAGCCGGAAGTGCACATCCAGGCCGTGCTGTTTCTTTGTCGCGTCAAAAATCTGCATGGCAAATTCTTCCACCGCCTGCACATGCTCCCTGTGGCACCGGTAGTGGTCCGCCAGGTCCTTCGCGGAGCTGATGATATCCTCATCAAAATCGTGGCTGAAACGGATCAGGCCCTGCCTGTGGGCGTAATTTGCGGCAAACCCGTCGCAGGCCACCGTGCCCGGCGTCCATACCTGCTCCGCCCCGGCAAGCTCCGCCACCTTCGCGAAGAGGATGGAGCTCGGCACCATGACGCGGGCGGCGTTCCGGGAAATATTGTAGCTGTCCTGCAGGTCATTGACACTCATGGCGGAGACCCGCCGGCACATCCTGATGAAATCCTTCCCGGAAAACTGCTTGTTCTGCAGATCGTCATGACCGCGGAGCACCAGGTAATTGATTGTCTCCCCCGTGATGATCAGGGTCTTTACCTCTGTCGACCGCAGATAGATTTCCCCCAGGGACTGGAGCTCGTTGTCCATCATCTCCTCGATGACGGCCGGGACCTCCTTCGAGTCAATATCCCACCGGACCGCTATCTCGCTGATTCGCAGGACGCCCAGGGACAGGTTCTGGGTAAATGTCAGATTGCCCTTCTCGAATACGGAGAGCTGGGAGCTTCCGAACCCCACGTCGAGAATGGCCATTCTGTCAGCCAGGGCTTTATTGAAAGCGTCCGCGTGCGTGGCGACAGCCTTGTAGCTCATGTAGCGGTATTCCGAGTTGCTGGCGGTAATCAG
>ONXW01000235.1 GCA_900321915.1 uncultured Eubacteriales bacterium | reverse complement strand
CGTCATCTTCGCTGCCGGGCACGGTTCCTTTCACCAGCGTGCCTTCCCTGAACGACTGCCAGCCGTAGTCCCCCAGCAAATTCCCCCTGTCCAGCTCCTTCATCAGTCCGGAGTAGCCGTCAATCAGGAGTGTCTGCCCGTCGCCCCGCAGAACCAGAAACTGAAAATACAGGCTGGCATTGCGCAGGCTGTCCCCCGGCTGGTCTGAATTCAGGTTCGGGCCCGCATTCTCCTCAAACTGGGCCGGGTCAAATTCCACGCCCGCAATCCTGTCGTGCAGGGATTCCAGGTCCAACGGCTTTCCGTTCCGTCTGGCCACACTGTTCTCCAGGCGAATCTGGTTTACGCCGGTCCTGACGCACATCTCCATAAGATCCTGGTAGTTTTCCAGTTCGTAATCCTGAAATCCTTTCAGCTGCATCTGATAGACTGCGTTGCCCATCAGCACGGTCAGCAGGGTCAGCACCAGGAAAATCTGCAGGGCCAGGGGAACTAACAGAAAGGTGCCCCGCCCGGTTTTCCGGTTCTTTATCTTTCTGCCTGACATATCACCGGCGGCTCCTTTCTGTCACAGTTCATACAGTAGCTTCTCGCTGCCCGGTCTTCCGCATCGGACGCAAGACACGAAATCATGGCGATCCGTGCCCTGAAATAATCCTTTGCGGCGTAAGCGCGCACTCCGGCCTCGAACTGTCCCGCACTGTCTTCCCGGACCTTTCGCTGCTCCGGTGTTTCCGCATCCAGAAGCTCGTACAGCTCTTCCCCCGGACACCAGCCGTCTACGGACACCATGCCCAGATGCCGGAAATGAAACTCGCTTCCGCATTCCGCAGCTGCTTTGAACACAGCCTCCGTCGCGATGAGTCCCTCCTGCCAGATCTCTGACAGCCCGCACAGTCTCCCGGCATCTTCCATGGTCTCTGTAAGCAGCGCTCTCCGATCCCGCACCTCCACGACGCGGAGACCGACCGGCCCGGCAGCCATGCCCATCCGGCCCGGCAGCCCGGTCTTTTCTTCAACCATACGCTGCATCAGGACCGCACATGTCAGGGCCTCTTTTACCGGACCCGGGTATACTGCCGTAAGCTGCTCCTCCGTAAACCGGACCGCGCTCCCCCCGTGGGCCTTTACAAGCCCAAGGAGGCCGGAGAGCAGATCCTTCCTCACTTCAGTTCCTGCCGCCTGAACCCCCTGAACTTTCAGGATCAGGACCACCGCGTCTGTCGTGAGGCTGCTTCCCGGCTTCAGGGATGTGTTTAACCTTTTTCCCGCAATCTTCCGCATGAGATCTATCGGCCAGAACGCTTCATAAAACCTGCGGTATATATCCGCCCCTTCACGGGTCTTCTCCAGTTCCTCGGCCATGAGGTTGAATTCCCTTGAAGCGGCCACCACTTCATTATGCCCGAACACCTGCACCCGCGCATCCAGATTTCCCTCCGCCAGGCTCGCCACGGCATTGCGAAGACGCCGGAGCGGGCTCATGGATAAGAAAATAATGAGTAAAACCGTCACCAGGACAGCCAGCGCCATCCACTCGCAGGTTCTTACGACCCGGTGCAGCAGGTACTGGAAATTCTGCAGATCTTTCCGCATAGGTGTCTGGACACACAGTACGGCATCCAGGCCGGAAGCTGTCTTTTCAGGCCGCATCACCAGGGCGTGAATGCTCCGTCTCCCGGCATACAGGAAGTCCCTGGGTTCCTCTGTCCCCCATACTTCATCCACACAGTCCTTAAGAGATCCCTCTGTCATGGAGCTGTGATAGATTCCCTTTTCGAACAGGTCGCCCAGCACATACAGCCTTTTGCCGCTGTACCAGAAAACAGCCACACTGATACCGTCGTCCGACTTCAGCATTTCCCTGAATCTGTCGGTATCCAGATTGGACTTTCCTTCCACAATATCATCCAGGATGTTCCGATCCATGATCCTGCTGTAAAGCTCGGATTCCACCATGCACGTGTAAATCTCGTTCCGGGAAGTGTAATTGAACAGATAGTACCGCATCGCCTCGGAGAACAGGGGCACAAACAGGAGGAAACCCGCCGCCGTACCCACGGCAAGACGGACCAGCAGCCCCGGCCGGTATGGCCTCGTCTTCCACCACTCCCACGCGACCCAGAGGAGGAACATTCCCGCCAGGAGTATGAGGAAGACAGCAAGCATTCGCAGCAGGGTCACCCGGAGCGGCAGCCGGACGCCTGTATACGGCATGTCCTTCAGGGAAACACCCGTCACACTGAAATCCCAGTCGTCCGCGGACGCATTGGTTTTATTTTCCTGGGACACATACGTTCCTTCCGGCGACAGGGCATAAGCGTTATACGTTCCCTCGCCGTTTTCATCGTGTTTATAGAAGAGCAAACCGAAGTTCCCGTCCCGGATACAGAAATCCACCAGCCTGCAGTCCGCGATTATCTCTTTCGGAACAGCGACTGCGTCCTCCAGGCGGTTTTTCTCCCGGTTCCAGCGTATCACAGAAAAGGATGTCCCTTCGCCATCCCTGTACTCTTCTTTCAGAATATAGACTTCCCCGTCCCCGGCAATATCCAGATCCGCAAAGACCGTCGTTCCTTTCCTGCTGACCTGTTTGGCGCTGATATAGGTGCCTTCCCCTGTTTCAGTGGAAATTTCGAAGATATCCGTCTGTGTCTTGTTGATATTGATGCCAAAGGCCCGGTCCCCGAAATACTGCACATTCTGGAGTCCCGTAAAGCGCAGGGTCGAGCGGGGAATCACGATAATTACCGAGAGCACCAGCGCGGCAAGCAAAGCAAGTGTACGTAACGAAAGACCCGGGAAACGTTTTTCTTTCATCGTCTGCTCTGCCTCCTTTCCGCGAAATTCAGGGTACCTGGATATTGACTGTTGCCGGGTTGGTAATCTGTATGATGCCGCCGTAGGCGCACATCAGTTTTGAAGTATTGTTAAGGGCCGGTTTGCCGCCGACCAGTACGGTGGGCGACCCCGGTGCCCAGGGGGCCGGGATCACCGGAATGCAGGGCATGGGAGTCAGGACACCCATCGCCGCGGCTGTCGCGGAAGCGACAGCCGGATTGGCCGGGTTCGTGCACATCCCGAAGGGCATGACATTCACCATCGGGATATTATCCATGATTGTCGCGACCGGGGTACTGGAAACCACCCTGGCCACGGGAAGGACATTGAGTGTCGACGGCGCCATTCCGAAACTGCATGCAGTCATGGCGCCCCCGCAGACACAAAAGGCCATACTTTACCCTCTCCTCTCATCATCCTTTGCCCTGGACGGAAAGGATGCCGCCGGTCTCCTGCTGGGGATCCGTGACCGGCACGCTGCCGGGGCCGCCGCCGGGACCTGCGCCCGGCTGGGTCTGTGTCCCGCCGGAACTGCCGGGACCCGTGCCCGGTCCGCCGCCCGGACCTGATGCGCCGCCGGATGCGCCGTTTCCTGAACCGCCGCTGCCTGAACCGGAACCTGCCTGGTTCTGATTCTGCGCTCCCGGACCGGTTCCCGTATTCCCGGAGCCGCCGCTGCCGGAGCTTCCGCTGCCGGAGCCGCCGCTTCCGGAGCCGTCCCCGGAACCGTTGACCGGCGCTGTCGTTACCAGGTTTCCGCCGCGGAAATCACCCTCTTCGATGGTAATCCCCGTAGCTGCATCCAGCATGACGCCCTTGCCGTTGAACTGGCCCATGCTGAATTCACCCTCATAAACCTTCGTGCCGATGGAGGGATCATAGAGCACGCCGTCCCCGTCGTACTTGCCGTTCTGGAAACCGCCTTCATAGACCTTGTTTCCGGTGACCGCGTCATAGAGGATACCCTTCCCCTGATACTCACCTTTCAGGAAGCCGCCCTCATACCGGATCCGTCCTGTGGCAGGATCATAGGCCTTGCCGTCGCCGTGCTCAAGGTCCTGCATGAAGCTTCCTTCGTAGACCAGGGTGCCGTTTTCCCCGTAGAGCCTTCCTGTTCCGTCTTTCTTTCCGTCCACAAAGTCGCCCTGATAGACCAGATTGCCGGTCACAGGATCATACAGCTTTCCGCTGCCTTCATATTTTCCGTGTGAAAAGGTACCGTCATAATTTACAGAGCCGTTGGATGAGTAGAGTATGGCCTGGCCGTCGATCTCACCCTTGGAAAAGCTGCCGTCACAGTAAAGACTGCCGTCTTCATTGTACAGCCTGCCCAGGCCCTCAAAGCGTCCCTTGGAAAATGCGCCGTCGTAGATTATGGTGCCGTCGTCCCTGTAGAGCTTGCCCTGTCCCTCATAGACGCCGCCTTCCGAAACCTGGCCCCTGTAGACCAGCTTCCCGCTGTCGTCGTAGACAGAGGTGGACCCGCTGTCAAAGCTGTCCTGGGTAAATTCACCGCTGGAAAGAACGGTGCCGTCCCGGTATGTCCTGCCGGTGCCGTCCATCTGCCCGTTGCTGAATCCTCCCTCATAGACGAGGATGCCGTCCTCATAGATCCGCCCGTTTCCGTCATACTGGCCGGCTTTGAAGTCGCCCTGATAGACACATCTCCCGGCCTCATCGTACAGTGTGCCGGGGCCGTCGAACTCGCCCTTTGCAAAGCTTCCCTTATACCGGGTCTGCCCGCCGGGATAGTACAGAATCCCTTCGCCGTCATGGGCCCCGTCCTGGAAGCTGCCGCTGTACAGGACGCTGCCGTCAGGATTATACTCTTCGCCCTGGCCGCTGTACGCGTTCATGTTAAAGTTCCCGCGGTAGACAAGCGCCCCGTTCTCATCGTAAAGCTCGCCGTAGCCCTGGTAGCATTCCATCAGGAACTCGCCTTCATAGCGGAGATTCCCGTTATAGCTGTACAGCTTGCCGTAGCCGTTGATCCTGCCCGAATCCAGCTTTCCTTCATAGAGCACGGTCCCGGTATTTCTGTCCGTCAGCTTAACCTTGCCGTTATAATTCACGATATCCGCGGAATCGATGGGCATGGTCCTGGTAAAGAAGCGCTCCCTGAGCGGAGGCGCCGCATACTTCAGGAACAGTGCCGGAAGGATGATAATCGCCAGCAGGATAAGGAACATCAGCAGCTTTGCCACATAATACTTGCCGGTATCTACATACTCGGATATGTCCTCCGGAGGCTTCCTGAGACTCTGCACGCTGTTCTGCACAGAACGTGCGGCCCTTGTGGCCACCGACTGTCCCGACAGCATCGCGCGGACATACCGCACTGCCGAAGTGATGGGCATCGTGACTGCGCGCAGGACGCGCATCACGGTTGTATTCACAATCTGGTAAAAACCGGAGGAACCACTGAATTTACTCATTCTGCGCCTCCGTTTCCTCAACCGTATCGCTGATGATCTTCATATCTCCCACAGACTGGTAGACATCCATCTGCTTTGTCGGCGCAAGAAAATCCCGGATGGCAAACACAAGATAAGCCACCGCGATCAGGATGATAGCGACCCCGACCCATTTCTTCATGAAATTGACAAACGCCTTGACCTTCTCCCAGATGATGTGGCCCAGAGTCCTGGGCTCCAGACGCTCCTCATCCATTTCAGCATACTTGTCGGCAATGGGAAGCCAGGCCCTGTATACTTCCATCATATCCTGGAATTCCTGCTGCAGAATACGGTCCAGCAGTTCCTTGAGTTCCGGCATTTTCTTTTCCCGGAGCTCTGCGGCAAACAGCCTTCTCAGAACCGCCCTGAGCCTGTGGAACACTCTGACCGTATCCGCATCGGCGTACTGTGTGAGATACTCCAGTTCAAAATGAAGGCAGCAGTCCAGACTCTCCGTAAAGCATACATGCTCCGGATCCAGCGTGTGCAGAGCGAAGAAATCCGGCACGTCCGAAAGAATCAGGCGTTCCAGGAGTTTTCCCCCCATATGGATCCGTTCCCTGAGAGACAGGACATCTGTTTCCAGCAGTTCTTCCATGGGAACAGCCGACTCTGCCCCGCAGTCCACGACCACCTTGAGCCTGCCCCGGTCGCTCGCGTACTGCTTAAGCTCATGAAACGTCCCCGTCTGCCAGATACCGAAAAGCCAGTGGATAAGCCCCTCGTCCGTCTCTTCCGGGGGGACCATCACAAGCCTGTAGACATGTCCGTCATCTTCCGCCACATTCTTACAGACATACTGCAGAAGCCCTGTCTCGGAAGGCAGGGTCTGCAGGACAAAATAATTCTGATCAAGAACACGGATAACCACTTTTTACATTACTCCCTGACAATGACATATACGGAGCTCATAACTCTGGGATCCTCCTGGCAGAATGCCCGGATCTCATAGATACCCTCAACATCCGGCGCAGTATACATGCCGTCCCTGGTTATGGTTCCGCCCTTGGGCGATAAGACCTCCCACAGAATGGTGGCTTTGTGCATATTTTCCGTTTCCGCGCGGAAATACCGGCTCTGCATGCATTTCATCTCCGGCTTGTCCGGCAGGACACGGATATACTGTTTTGCACTGCCCTCATCCTTCTCCTGCAGAAGCTCCGCCGTCCAGCGAATCCGTATGGACCTGACCGACGTTGCCTCCAGGAGGCGGATCCCTATCACGAAGCTCCCGCGCTCGCTGTTGGCCTTGGCCGCCAGCTCCGCACGGACATTCATATCCTCGAAGATCTCCGCAGACCCGAAATACTGGGACTCCTCCGACTCGAGGGAAAGATCAACCCTGAGCCTGCCGAGGCCGAGACCGTGGACGATCTCCCCGGAGAAGAATCGCTCCCCCGCTTTTCCCCCG
>ONXW01000234.1 GCA_900321915.1 uncultured Eubacteriales bacterium | reverse complement strand
TCCCTCCGGTATTCTGATTTCGGCAATCCGGATAATCTCATCCGGCGTCACGATGGCATCCACGGGAATATCCGTCGCTTCCCGCTCTACCTCCGGGAATATCTGGAAAGCATAGGCCAGGCCGATTTTGGGATGGCTTGGCTCCTGCTCGAAAAAGCGGTCGTAAAAACCGCCGCCATACCCGTTTCTGGTGCCGTCCGGGGCAAATGCCACCCCCGGGACAATCACCGGGCAGGTCCGGTCCGCGGCCTGCTCACAGCTTTCCTTCGGCTCCAGAAGGCCGAAGGTTCCCGGCTCCAGATCCTGTTCTCCCCTGATATAATAGAAATCCATCCATTTCCTGCCGTCTTTTCTCCTGACCAGCGGTACGGCCACGCGCACGCCGCTCTCAAGAAGGGACTCTATAAACGGCCCGGTCTCCGCCTCCCCGTTCACGCTGATGTAAGCGTAGACGGTTTTTGCCTTTTCCAGGCCGAAGGTTTTCAGGTTCCAGAAAAGCCCTCTGTCCCAGACTTCCTTTTCCTCCGGCCGGATCGCCTTCCGTCTCTCTTTTACGATCCTCCGGAGCTCCTTTTTCGAATATTCCATGCTGCCTCCTTTATCAGTCCGGCCTGTATCTTTTCGCAATCATTTCCGCCACACGCATGCCGTCCATGGCCGCGGATGTGATCCCCCCGGCGTAGCCTGCCCCCTCGCCGCAGGGATAAAGGCCGCCTGTCGGGGATTCCAGGTTCTGTTGCCTGAGAATCCTGACCGGGGAGGACGTGCGGCTCTCCACGCCGGAAAGAATGGTATCCGGCCTGTCAAACCCCGGGATCTTCCTGCCGAAGGAGCGCATTCCCTCCTCGATGGACGAGGCGATAAGCTCCGGGAAAATGCCTCTGACGTCGCCGAAACGGTACTCCCCGCAGAACTGCGGTTCCACATCGCCGAAATCCGAGGAGAGCCTTCTCAGGCAGTAATCGCCAAAGAGCTGCACCGGAATCTGTCCGCCCCCGTTCCGGAATGCCGCCCTCTCCAGTTCCCGCTGGAAGCGCATTCCCCCGAGGACCGTTCCGTCCGGAAAATCCTCCGGGCCCACGGTGACAATGATGGCGCTGTTTGCGTTTTTCCCTGCCCGTCCGCTGTAGCTCATCCCGTTGACGGCTGTCATTCCTTCCTCGGAAGAGGCGTTGACCACATACCCGCCGGGACACATGCAGAAGGAATATACCCCCCTGCCGTTTCCCGCCCGGGCGGTCACCTTGTAGGGGGCCGGGCCGGTGATATTCACATCTGCGTTCCCGTACTGGGAACGGTTTATCATCTCCTGGGGATGCTGTACGCGGACGCCCACGGCGAAGGCCTTGGGTTCCATGGCAATGCCCCGGCCAAGGAGAGCGGAAAAGGTATCCCGGGCGGAATGCCCGATGGCCAGGATAACCGCCCCGGCGCTGACTTCCTCCTCCCCGAGCTTTACGCCGGTGACCCGGCCCCCGCGGATGATGAGGTCCGTCACCTTCGCCCCGAACCGGACTTCCCCGCCGAGGCGGCATATTTCGGTTCTCAGGTTTTTTACCACCTCCGCGAGCACGTCTGTCCCCACATGGGGATGGCTGTCCCAGAGGATGGAGGGATCGGCGCCGAAGCGCACGAATTCTTCCAGCACGCTGCGGTTTCTGCCCGACGGGTCTTTCACCATGGTGTTGAGCTTCCCGTCGGAAAATGTTCCCGCGCCGCCTTCCCCGAACTGTACGTTGCTCTCGGTGTCAAGGACGCCTCCGCGCCAGAATTCTTCCACTGCCTTCCTGCGGGCAGATACATCCTGCCCCCGCTCCAGCACCAGGGGGCGGAAGCCTGCCCGGGCAAGAAAGAGGGCGCAGAACATGCCTGCGGGGCCGAACCCGATAATAACCGGGCGGTGTTCCAGCTTTTCCTCCCCGCATTCCGGGAAGACGTACGGCGCATCCCTGTGCAGGAATACATCCGGGGACTTTGCCTTTTTTGCGGCTTTCCCCTCTTCCCGCACCCCGACGTCCACGGTATAGGAAAAAAGGATATTGTCCTTTTTTCGCGCATCCAGGGAGCGCCGGACAATATCCAGGCGGAGAATCTCCTCCGGCGGAATGTGCAGAAGCTTTGCTGCCTTCCGCCGGAGATCCTCCGGTTTATGGTCGATCGGGAGTCTTAACTGCTGTATTCGAATCACTTTTGTATGGCTTCCTTTTCTCAGGTCACTGGCTGATGTTTCCCTGCAGGATCCGCGCGATCTCGCTGTCCCCGTCCAGGATGACCGTCTTGCTGCCGCCTTTGAGGGAGGCCTTCAGCGCGTCCAGCGACCGCACGTAATTGTAGAACTCCGCCTTATCGGCGTCGTTGTAGGCTTCGCTGAGGATGCGCATGTACTCCGCTTCCCCCTCCGCCTTTATCTTCTGCGCTTCCGCATTTGCCTTCGCGACGGTCTCGCGGACTGTCTTGTCCGTGGAGTTGCGCAGGAGGGATGACTTGTAGTCGCCGTCGGCGGTATACTGGGCGGCAATGTTATTGCGCTCGGAGATCATGCGCTGGTAGACCGATTCCTTGTTGGAATCCGGGAGATCCAGCTTTTTGGTCTCCACCGCGATAATGTGGATTCCGTAAGGATCCATCTGGTTTCCGATATTGTCGGTGATTGTCTGGGCGAGCTTCCCGTCGCGGCCGGAAATGATATCCTCCTGGGATGTGGCGGAAAGCACGGTTTTCAGCGAATTGTATACCACATTGCCGATGCGGGTTTCCGCTTTCTCCCTGCTGGCATTCAGGGCGGACATGTAGCGGACCGGGTCTGTCACTTCCCAGATGATGAAGGAGTCCACATTCATGACCTTTTTGTCTTTGGTGGTGACATCGCTGGGGGACAGGTCGTAGAGCATCTTCTTCTTCGGGATGCCCTGCGTGTTCTGGATGAAGGGGATCTTCAGGTGCGGTCCCGGCGTCTCGTACACGTTGACAATGCTTCCGAACTGCGTGACGACCTTATACTCGTAGGCGTGCACGATGACGACAGACTGCAGCAGCAGGAACAGGACAAGCAGGATACCGATGATAAGCGGTGTTTTTCTTTTCATTTCGCCCCTCCTTCCCTACTCGGTTTTTGCGGCTTCTTCCGCGGTGATAAAGGGTTCCAGCGGAAGCATGGTGTTTACGCCGTCTGAGCTGCCTATAATCACCTTCAGGTCCGGGAGGACTTCCTCCAGTGTCTCATAGAGCATGCGCTTTTTCGTGATCAGGGGGTACTTCTGGTACTCCTCATACATATCATTGAAGCGGGCCGCCTGGCCTTCCGCCTCGCTGATACGCTCCTGGCGGTAAGCCTCCGCGTCCTGGATGACCTTATCCGCCTTCGCGTTGGCCGCGGGAATCTGCTCCGAAGCGTATTTGTTTGCTTCGTTGATCCTTGTGTCCATGCCCTGCTTCGCGTCCTCCACGGCGCGGAACGCGCTGATAACCTCAGCTGTCGGAGGTTCCGCATCCTGGATTGTCACATTGACCACGCCGAGTCCCACATTTTCCTTCTCCATGCGCTCGGAGAGAAGCGTCTTGATCTTGGACTGGATCTCCGCTTTCCCGGTGGTGATGACATCATCCACGTTATAGACGCCGACGGTGTCGCGGATGTAAGACTGCGCCAGGTTGCGCAGGATGTCATAGGCAGTGTCCATGTGGATATAGTACTGCACCGGATCATTCATCTGGTACTCGATATAGAAATCGACATTGACAAAATTGAAATCCTTGGTGATCATCTCGGATTCCGTCAGGACCGACTGGTTGTTGCTGTCGTACCCGATGGTCATCCCCTGGATCTCCCTGCTCATCTTGACCACATTCTGGATGAAGGGGATCTTGAAATGGACGCCGGGCGCCGTCACGCTGGCCGGCCGGCCGAGCGTCGTCACGACCGCGGATTCATTCACGTTCAGGGTGAAAAATGCGCCGTCCGAGGCCCGGACCACGAAAAAAACAAGCGCGATAATGATAATCAGCCGGAAAGAATCAAACCATCCGGAAGGCCTCCTCCCGGAGCCGCCCTCCCCTTCTTCCGGAGGAACCTCTCTCTTGAAACGCTCAAATATCTCTTTGGGATCAAGCCGGTTATGCCGCATAGAAAAACCCCCTTTCCTGCGGAGTGATAGTTTCGTCGTAATCATAGCAAGAGAAGGGGGTAAAAGCAATTACATCAATCTTACAATTCCGGCGCGGCCGCGTGGAAGCCGGCGATATATCCGCTGCTCCAGGCCCACTGCAGGTTGTATCCGCCGCAGATCCCGTCCACGTCTGCAATCTCGCCCGAAAACCAGAGCCCCGGACAGATCCTGGATTCCATCGTATCAGGGTCAATCTCCGAGACATCCACCCCGCCGGAGCAGACCTGGGCCTGGTCAAAGGAGTTCGTCTGCGCAATTTCCGTGCGGAAGTGCCCGATGGTCCGAGTAAGCCTGCGAAGCTCGCCGCCTCTCAGTTTTCCCGCCGGCATATCCCGCGGTATATCCGCGAGGAAAAGGAACAGATCCCCAAGCTTCCGGTGGAACCATCCGGTGAAAAACTCGCTCATGGGTTTTCCGGCCAGGAGTCCCGCGCGCTCCGACAGCATTTCCTCCAGGGAAATGCCGTCCGCCTGAGGCCAGAAATCCAGTTCACACGCAACCTTCCGCTTCCTGTCAAGCTCCCGGGCCGCGAACCGGCTCACCTGGAATACCGGGATTCCCGAGATTCCGTAGTCCGTCATCTGCACTTCCCCGGTATCCTCCGCGAGAAGCCGCTCTTCGCCTCTTTCCCCGGAATAAAGCCTCACTGCCGCCTGGACCCGCACACCGCTCACCCGCTTCCAGAACGTCTCCCGGCAGCGGAGCTGCACCAGGGCCGGCAGCGGTTTTATAATGTGATGTCCCAGCTCCTTCGCGAGCAGGTAGCCGGACCCGTCGGAACCTGTTTTGGGCGCCGCTTTCGACCCCGCGGCCAGGATGACGGCATCCGCACGCAGCTCTTCCCCTTCCAGCTTTACGAGAAATCCCTTCTTCCCGGGGATAATCCCGAGGACCTTTACGCCGGTCCGGACGACTGCGCCTTCGGATTCCAGGGCCTGCCGCAGGACATCCAGCACGGAATTCGCCTGCCCGGAGGCAGGATAGAGATACCCGTTCTTCTCTACGGGAACAATGCCCAGCGCGCGGAAGAATTCCAGTGTTCTTGCCACGTCAAAGGACCGGATGACCCGCATGGGGAATTCCGGGACGCCCGATCTGTAACAGCCGCCGTCCATACGGAGGTTTGAAAAATTACACCTGCCGTTCCCGGTGACAAGGATCTTCTTTCCGACGCGGTCAGTATGTTCCAGGACGGTCACGCGGGCGCCGTTCCGGGCCGCCGTTATGGCGGCCGTCATCCCGGAGGCACCGCCCCCGACAACGACAACCCTCCTGGCTTTATCTGCAGCTTTTTTATCCATCCCGCAATCCTCTCCGTGCGTGACACTGTATCTTTCGTATTTACATCAGGCGGAACTTCCTGGCCAGGGCCAGGAGCCTTGTGCCGCCCCGGATGTCTTTCAGCTCCTCCTCCGTAAAGCACCTCATTTTCAGGAGCATTGCCCCGTATACCGGGATCGCTGCCGCGACGGATACCATAACCCCCGCGAGATTGGACCGGATCAGTCCGTAAACCGCATGGTACACAAGGAACGCGGCGATACCCATAACCAGGGCCGCGCCGGCGGGAAGCAGGAATGTCTTCCGGAATTCCTGCCGGTAGGGGATCGTTTTCCTGATGGAGGCCTGATTCATCACACACATAAATACGGCAAAGGCCATACTCGCGAAAACCATGCTGTAAATTCCCATTCGGAATACCAGCAGGAGCACCAGGAGGATTCCGATATGCAGCAGCAGGGAAATGAACGCGTTCTTTACCGGCTCCCGCATCCGGCCCAGTCCCTGCAGCACTGCGTTGGTCACTGTGGAAAGAGACAGGAATACAACCGCCAGGGAACCGACGGTGAGCATGCGGATTCCGTCCGCATTCTGCCCGCTGCGGAACAACAGGTTCATGACGGGTCCCGCGAGGACCGTAAGCCCCACCGCCGCGGGGATCGCGATGAGCATGGCGACCCGGATGACAAGGCCTGTCTTTTCCAGCATCTCCTCCCGGTTCCCGCGGGATGCAGCCGCGGAAAGGGTCGGAATCAGGGAGGACGACAGGGAGTTTGCCATCGCCAGGGGAACGTGGACCAGGAGCATGTATTTGTTGTTGTAGATGCCCCAGAGCCGGAGGAAGGACGCCCCCTGCCCGGTTACGCGCATCCCGTGGGCCATGATGCCGTTGTCAATGACGGAATTGATATTGTAAACCGCGGAACTGAGAAGCACCGGGATAACCGTAAACAGGAGCACCGTGCTCACCTGCCCGAAGCTCTCCCTGTTCCCGCTGCTGTCCCGCTTTATGCGCCCGGCAAATACGGGGCGGTATATCATAAACAGCACAAAAACAAAAACAAGCGCGGCAAATGCGCCGGACCCCGTGCCCAGGGTGCCCCCGGCCGCGCCGTATGCTTCCGCGTACCCGTCTTTACCGAGGGCTTCGGCTGTCTTCATCCCCGCGCCGAACAGGATACCCGCCGCGACGACACTGACCACGGCATTGACAATCTGCTCCAGAATCTGGGACGCCGCAGTCGGAACCATGGTCCCGTGACCCTGGAAGAACCCCCGCAGCACGCCAAGATATGCCATGATCCAGATGGTCGGCGCCAGCGTCCTCAGCGCGTAGACCGCCAGGGGCGTATCAAAGACCGATGAAGCGAAAAAAGGCGCAAAGCACCAGGTAATAAGAAAGGCTGCCCCGCCCGCCGCCGTGGCATAGATGAGGGCCGCCTTCAGCACAAGCCCCGCATTGCCGAACTCATTCTTCGCAAGCCTCGCGGAGAGCATCCTGGATACCGCGACGGGAAGGCTGTAGGAGGAAAGAATCAGCATAATGTTGTACACATTAAATGCGGTGGAATAATACCCCATGCCCTCGTCCCCGATGATATTGGTCATCGGGACGCGGTACAGGATTCCGATCAGCCTGACAATGATTCCCGCCGCTGCCAGGATAGAACCCTGCAGGACAAAATTCGATTTTGACTGTGTATCTTTAACGGAAAGATTCACCTGTTTCACCTTGTATAACCTTTACCTGCCAGAATCTCTTCCTGTTTCTTTTCCATCACGGCGCGCTCTTCCTCTTCCATGTGGTCATAGCCGAAAAGGTGCAGCATGCTGTGGGCCACCAGGAACGCCAGCTCCCTGGCCTCCGGATGTCCGTAGCTCTCCGCCTGCTCCCGGACCTTCTCCACGGAAATGACTATATCTCCCAGGAGAAGTTCCCCGGTCTCCGGATGGAAACAGTCGTCGCCGTGCTCCTCCAGCCAGTCGAAATCGCCGGGCTTGTCGTAGTCACACATGGGAAATGAGAGAACATCCGTCGGCCGGTCTATATTCCTGAATTCCCGGTTCAGCTCACGGATTCTCTCATTGTCCGTCAGGACGACGCTGACCTCCGCCTCATAGGGGCATTCCTCATAATCCATCGCCGCGAGCACAATATCATTTATGATCTTTTCGTATGGAAGATCCAGTTTCTCTTCTGCTTCGTACTCGATGTTTATCGTCATCGCTCTTCTCCCCGCTCTTTTCGCCGCTTTTTTCCGTGTGTTTTTCATACCGGTCATAGGCTTCCACAATCTTCTGTACCAGCGGATGGCGCACCACGTCCTCGCTGCTCAGCTGGCAGAAGGCAATATCGCTGATTCCCCGGAGCACCCGGATAGCCACATCCAGGCCGGATACCGCGTCCGGGGGCAGGTCCTTCTGCGTCCTGTCTCCCGTGACAATCACCTTCGACCCGAAACCGATCCTCGTCAGGAACATCTTCATCTGGGCCGGCGTCGTGTTCTGCGCTTCATCCAGGATGATATAGGCATTGTCCAGGGTGCGTCCCCTCATATACGCCAGGGGGGCCACCTCGATGAGTCCCTTCTCCGCGTTGTGCAGATAGCTGTCCGCCCCCATGATCTGGTAGAGGGCGTCGTAGAGGGGCCTCAGGTAGGGGTCTATCTTGCTCTGCAGGTCCCCCGGGAGGAATCCCAGCTTTTCCCCCGCCTCAATGGCAGGACGGGTCAGGATAATCCTGCTGACTTCCCCGGTCTTAAAGGCCTGGATCGCCATGGCCATCGCCAGATAGGTTTTCCCGGTTCCCGCGGGGCCAATCCCGAAGACAATCATCTTTTTGCGGATGCTGTCCACGTAGTTTTTCTGGCCGACGGTTTTCGGCTTTACGGGTTTCCCGTCTATGGTCCTGCAGATGACATCCTTGTCAATCTCGAGAATCTGGGCCTCCTGTGCCCGGAACGAGAGGGCGAGGGCGTAATCCACGTTCTGTTCGGTTATCTTATTGCCGCGCACCGAGAGCTCCAGGAGGCTGTTGATCACGCTTTTCGCCTGCCGGATAGTCTGCTCCGGCCCGATAATCTTCAGGGCCCCGTCGCGGAGGATAATCGTTGTGTGCAGTGTTTTCTCAATCTTCTTGATGTAGGCGTCAAACTGGCCGCAGATATTCTGAACATGTTCCATCGGAATGTCAATGGTGGACTCAATGATACTCATCGGCCAAATGTTCTCCTTTCACATAACGAAACCCCGGTTACGAAAACCGGGGTCTCACGTTTCGATGCTTATTTAAATTTACGCTTTCTGGCAGCCTCAGACTTTTTCTTACGTCTAACGCTCGGCTTCTCGTAATGCTCTCTCTTACGAATCTCCTGCTGAATACCT
>ONXW01000233.1 GCA_900321915.1 uncultured Eubacteriales bacterium | reverse complement strand
GCAGGGATGGGCCCCGAGATATTCCCCCTTCAGGACGTCTTCATCCACCAGGAGGCGGACATTGTTGTCCGGGTCGTTCATGAGCCCCAGGACGGACGCGGAGCCGGGATGGCAGTCCAGGTACCGCTCCATCTCCTCTCCCGTCGCGAAGGAAAGCCTGGCGGAGCCGATCTGTTTTGTGATCTCTTTTGTCTTGAAGGGCTTGTCCCCGGGCATCAGCAGCAGGTAGTAATCCGTGTGCTGCCGGTTGGTCAGGAACAGGTTCTTCGCCATGGCCGTTCCCAGTGCCAGGTCAATCTCAGCGCAGGCCTCCATCGTGTTCGCGACAGGATGGTCTGTCCTCCAGTATTCCATCCCCAGCTCATCCAGCAGGTCGTAGACCCGCATCTCCCGGTCTGTCCTTCCCTCCGCGCTCTCCGGTCTTCCTCTGTACAGTCTGTAGTCTGCCATCTCATCCTCCCCTGATTCTGTCCTGATTGTTCCCGCGGCTGCCCTGCCAGGCCCGCCCGGGGGTTACCTCATGTCTTTCCCGTAATCCGGTCCTTTGGGTATGTACTTCATGTCGCTTACTTTGTATACAGTGATGAATGCCGCCGGGTCAATTTTAGAGAGAAATGTCATCAGCTTCTGGTATTCGGTTTTCGAGACGATGGTAATGATCTCCTGGTGCGGCTCCATGTTGAGCGCCCCATAGCACTGATAGACGGAGGCGCCGCTGTGAAGCTCCTGCACTATGTACCGCCGGATCTCCTCCTCCTTCGCGGAGACGATGCATACCCGGCGTTTCAGGCTCTGGTCAAAGATAAAGTGGTCCAGGACCATGCCGTTTAAGTACGTGCCGAGGACACTCAGCACGACGGTTTTGCTGTCATACACCAGCCCGGAAGACAGGGCGATGCACATCCCTGCCGCCGACATGGCTTTTCCGATCTCGATGTGCAGATACTTGTTCAGGATCTTCGCCACGATATCCAGCCCGCCGGAGGACGCGTTCCTGTTGAACAGGATCGCCAGTCCGACGCTGACTGTAAAGATGTAGCAGATCACATCCAGCGCCATGTCGCCGGTCAGGGAGCGGTATTCCGGAAAAACACGCTCAAATACCCCGATGAAAAGCGGCAGCATGATGGACGTATACACTGTCTTCGCGCCAAACTCCCGCCCGCAGGTCAGAAAACCGATAAGCAGCAGCGTCACATTCAGGATCATCGTGATCTGCGAGACGCTGAGCGGCACAAAATTGGTCAGGATAATGGCAAGGCCGGATATGCTGCTCACAGAGCAGTGGCTCGGCACCAGAAAGAAGAACACTGCTGCCGCAATGATGGCCACAGCCGCAGTAAGAACAAATACTTCCTGTATCTGTTTATTCATAATTCCCCCAGAACACTTTTCCTGTGTCTTCAGGCCCGCGCAAGAACCTTTCCCGCCGCGGAGCAGAGAAGAAACCCCAGCACGTCCGCCGCCACGATGGTGGACCCCACCGGTGTGGATGCCAGAATCGAGATGATGATGCCCAGAAATGCGCATACGACGGAGAAAACAGCGGAGAACACCGTCACCATCTTAAAACTCTTAAATACCCGCATCGCCGACAGCGACGGGAATACCACCAGCGCCGAGATCAGCAGCGCTCCCACGAGGTTCATGGCCAGCACGATGATCACCGCGATAACCACGGCCACCAGCAGATTCACCCGGTCCGTGGGAACGCCGGCGGATTTTGCGAAATCCTCATCGAAGGTCACTGCAAAAATCCGGTTATAATACAGGATAAACAGCACTATCACCAGCAGAGACAGGAACACGCACAGCCAGACCTCCCACGTCGTCAGCGTGAGAATAGAGGTGGACCCGAACAGTGTGCTGCAGACATCTCCCGACAGATTGGAGGATGCGGAAAAAATATTCATGATCAGGTACCCGAAAGCCAGCGCGCCCACGGAGATCATGGCGATGGCCGCATCGCCCCGGATCTTTGCATTCTGTCCGGTTCTGAGCAGCAGAACCGCGCTCAGCACCGTCAGCGGCAGGACCAGCGTCATCTCCCGGGATAATCCCAGTACCGTGGCGACGCACATGGCCCCGAAAGCCACATGGGAAAGGCCGTCTCCGATGAACGAATACCTCTTCAGTACCAGTGTCACCCCCAGCAGCGAAGAACACAGCGCGATCAGCACGCCCACAATCAGCGCGTACCGCACGAAGGGATACTGGAAATAGAATGCCAGCGTCTCCATCAGCCCTCACCGCCTTCCTGCGCCAGGAAATACTGTCCCAATGCGCTCCCACAGTACGCCTCTTTCGTGCCGAAGAATATATCCTTTCCGATATGGAGAATATGGGTGGCATACTTTACCGCCGCCCCGATATCATGGGAGATCATGATGATCGTGATCCCCTCCCGGTTCAGGTCCCGTATCAGCTGATACATCCCGGCGGTCACCTTCGGGTCCAGGCCTGAGACCGGCTCATCCAGGAGAAGCAGCTTTCCGGTGGCGCAGAGGGCCCTTGCCAGAAGCACTCTCTGCTGCTGTCCGCCGGAAAGCTCCCGGTAGCAGCGGTCCGCCATCGCCGTAATGCCCATGCGCTCCATATTGTCACGGGCCAGCTGCTTTTCTTCTCTGTTATAGAAGGGACGCCGTCCGCACCGCCCCTGGCATCCGGAGAGAACAATCTCCCACACCGATGCGGGGAAATCCTTCTGTACTGCTGTCTGCTGGGGCAGGTACCCTATCTCATCAGGCATCAGCCCGTCCCCCGGAATGATTTTTCCGCCCAGGGCCGGCATCAGGTGGAGAAGCGTCCGCATCAGCGTAGACTTGCCGGAGCCATTTTCCCCCACAATACACAGATAATCTCCGGTGTTTACTGTAAAATTCAGGTGTTCCAGGACCGTCTGGGACTCATAGCCCAGAGACAGATCCTCCACTTTCAGCAATGCCATAGCGTCCCTCGCTCACAAAATCATTTCGTTCCCAGCGCTTCGCGGAGTACCTCAAGGTTTTTCTCCATGATTCCCAGGTAAGATGCCCCGGCCTCCACATCTTTCATGGTCACCGACTGCATGGAATCCAGAACCAGGATCTTCTGATTCTTTGCGGAAGTATTGTTCGCCACGGTCTCGGCAATCCTGTGGTCCGTTCCCTCTATGGTCATCACACAGGGAAGCTCCAGCTCATCGATCTTCTTCGCAAGAAAGGTAATAGTCTCAAAACCCGCTTCTGTCTCCGCGGAGCAGCCTGCAAAGGCCGCATAGTAATCCAGGCCGTAATCATCGGTCATATAACGGAACGGGAACCGATCGCCGAACAGTAGTGTCTTCACGGCGGCATTCTCCGCACACGCCCGGTACTGTTCGTCCAGTGCCCCAAGCTTCTCCCGGTAGGCATCTGCGTTGGCATGATAGATATCCGCATCCGCGGGATCAATCTCAGCCAGGGCGTCTGCGATTTCCTCCGTCAGGAACTCCGCATTTCTCAGAGACAGCCAGACATGCTCATCAATTTCTGTCTCCTCTTCTTCATCATCATGGCCGGCTTCCATGCCCTCCACAAGCTCTTCCTCCCGTACACGGCCGCCCAGGATCTCCAGAAGCTTCAGGACCTTCATGTCAGGATTGACCGATTCTTTCAGCGCATCCTCCGCCCATGCGTCAGATTTGCCGCCCACACAGATAAACATATCACAGTTCGATATCTTCATGATATCCGCCGCGGTTGGCTGATAGCTGTGCAGGTCCACGCCGCTGTCCAGGAGCATCGTAAGCTCTGCGTCCGCCGCTTTCTCTCCCAGCACTTCCCGCACCCAGTCGTACTCCGGGAAAATGGTTGCGACAATCTTCAGGTCTTTTTCCCCTGCGGCAGCATCCCCGCCGTTCTCCGTTATTTCCGCCTGTCCTGCACATGCGCAGAGAGTGACTGCAAGAAGGGCTGCAGCTGCCGATAAAGCCATACGTCTTTTCATTGTATTACTCCGATTTATCCTGATAAGAGCCGCTTTTTCCCGGTAAAACTGGGATCAGTTTAGCGGAAGCCCCCTGTTTTGTCAATGATGCCCGAACTTTTCTCATTTTTCCTTTTCTCACCGGTTATGCCGCGCATTGCCGGGCTCCGGAGATACAGAAGGCACATCACAATCTGCACCACCGTGGAACAGGGCGTCGCCAGCCCGATCCGGAACAGGGATACCGGCACCTGCCGGCTCATGAAGAAGGAAACCGGCACGCGGATGCAGAAGGCGCTGAAGATACCCTGCAGCATGACAAACCGGGTCTGCTCCATGCCGTTGTAGTAGCCGATAAAGCAGAACAGGAAGCAGGTCAGAAGGCAGTC
>ONXW01000231.1 GCA_900321915.1 uncultured Eubacteriales bacterium | reverse complement strand
GCGGACCGCATTTACCGTTTCGGCAAGGAAGACAACTTCTGGGAGCACGGTTCCGGTCCCTGCGGCCCATGTTCCGAGATCTATTATGACCGCGGCGAGAAGTACGGCTGCGGAAAACCCGACTGCCACGTGGGCTGTGACTGCGACCGCTTCTGCGAAGTGTGGAATATCGTTTTCTCACAGTTCAACAATGACGGAAACGGCAATTACACGGAGCTTGAGCATAAGAACATCGATACCGGCATGGGCCTGGAGCGTCTCGCCATGGTGGTGCAGGACGCAGACTCCCTGTTTTCCATCGATACCAACAGGGCCCTCCTGGACCGCGTATGCACCCTCAGCGGGAAAGAATACAACCATGACGCCCTGACCGATATGTCCCTGCGCATCATTGCGGACCATATCAAGTCCTGCACGTTCATGATCTCCGATGGAATCATGCCCTCCAACGAGGGACGCGGATACGTTCTCAGGAGACTGCTGCGCCGCGCTGCCCGCCACGGCAGAAAGATAGACATCGAGGGCAAGTTCATGGCGGATCTGGCGGCCACGGTTGTCGAGCTCTGCAAGGACGGCTATCCGGAGCTGGACGAGAAGAAGGCCATGATCTTCCGCGTCCTTTCCAGCGAGGAGGACAAATTCAACAGGACCATCGACCAGGGCCTGCAGATTCTCTCCGAGATGGAAGAGGAAATGAACGCGAAGGGGGAGAAGGTTCTCGGAGGCGAGAGCGCATTCAAGCTGTATGACACCTACGGATTCCCCATCGACCTGACCAGGGAGATCCTGGAGGAGAAGGGCTTCGGGATCGACGAGGCAGGCTTTGAGGCGGCCATGAACGCCCAGCGCGAGAAGGCCCGCGAAGACCGGAAGCTCCACGGGACCCACAGCCTTACAGGCCGCGATGATTCCGTGTACGACAGCATTGACCCCGCCCTGACAACAGCATTTGTCGGATATGACACCCTGAAAGCGGAGTCTGTGGTGACCTGCCTGACCACCGAGGATGAGATTGTGGAAGCCCTGACTGACGGGCTGAGAGGCACTATCATCACCGAAGAGACGCCGTTTTACGGCACCATGGGCGGTCAGCAGGCGGATACCGGCGTGATCCGGTCGGAGAAGGGCGAATTCCGCGTGGAGGATACCATTCACCTGCAGGGCGGAAAGGTCGGCCATGTGGGCATCATGGTTTCCGGCATGTTCTCCGTCGGGGAGAAGGTCACGCTGGAAGTGGATGAGAATAACCGCATGCTGACAGCGAGAAACCATTCCGCAACGCATCTGCTTCACGCGGCCCTCCAGGAGGTCCTGGGTTCCCACGTCGAGCAGGCGGGCTCCCTTGTGAACAGGGATCACCTGCGCTTCGACTTTACACACTTTGAGGCCATGACACCGGAGGAGATCCGGCGCACCGAGCAGCTGGTCAATGAGAAGATTGCCGAGGCCATCCCGGTAGATACACAGGTCCTGCCCATCGAGGAAGCGAGAAAGACCGGCGCCGTCGCGCAGTTCGGCGAAAAGTACGGCGCGGAGGTCCGCGTGGTCGGGATGGGCGCGTTCTCCAAGGAATTCTGCGGCGGAACCCATGTAAAGAATACGGGGGATATTTCCTTCTTCCATATTCTTTCCGAGTCCGGAATCGCGGCAGGCGTCCGCAGGATTGAGGCCCTGACATCCACGGGGCTTATGAAGTATTACAGCGATATGGAGAAGGCCTTCCATGAGGCCGCAGCTGCTGCCAAGGCGGCTCCCTCAGAGCTGGGCGGCAGGATCCGCAGCCTCCAGGAGGAGATCCGCGTCCTGAATTCCGAGAACCAGAAGCTGAAGAGCCAGCTGGCCAACCAGTCCCTGGGCAATGCTGCCGAGCAGGTGCAGGAGATCGCGGGAGTTAAGCTTATCGCGACTTCCGTGAAGGATGTCGAGATGAATGAACTCCGGAACCTGGGCGACGAGCTGCGCGCAAAGATCGGTGAAGGCGTAGTGGTGATTGCCTCTGAGAAGGGCGGCAGGGTCAACCTGATGGCGGCTGCCACGGAGGAAGCGATGAAGAAGGGCGCCCATGCGGGCAACCTGATCAAAGCCATTGCCGGACTGGTCGGCGGAGGCGGCGGCGGACGCCCGAATATGGCCCAGGCAGGCGGAAAGAACCCGGCCGGAATCCCGGATGCGCTGAAAAAGGCGGCGGAAGTGCTGGCGGAACAGATAAAATAATCAATTTGTGTGTACTTTTTGCAATTTTCTGTTGACGAACTATGGGATAGTGCTTATAATCAAATCTAGTGCAAGGATACCCATCAGTTGTATAACTATGCACAGAATACTGGCAACTGAAGGGAGGTTGGGTGTAAGCTATGTCGAATGTTATCGTAAAAGAGAACGAGAGTCTTGACAGCGCTCTGCGC
>ONXW01000356.1 GCA_900321915.1 uncultured Eubacteriales bacterium | reverse complement strand
CCATGCCAGTGTTTTACATTCGCGGGGATATTGACCACCTTGCCGGGCTTCATCTCGACTGGATCCTTGCCCCATTCCTGATAGTAACCCCTGCCGCCGACGCAGATAAGCATCTGGCCGCCGCCGCTCTTCGCGTGGTGGATATGCCAGTTGTTGCGGCATCCCGGCTCGAAGGTAACGTTGAAGACAGGGACCTGCTCCGTGGATACCGGCGCCAGGTAGCTCTGGCCGACAAAGAACTTTCCGTACGGGTTCGGGTCCCCGACCGGGAAGAAGATGGTATTCTGATATCTGTCCTTATTCGTGAGGGCCGGTTCTTCCTCATTCCAGACTTCTTTTGCCTGGCGGAAAACCGCCCAGCCCTTCGGCCAGCCCACATACATCGTCGCGTGGGTGATAATGGCCGCAATCTCTTCCTTTGTCACGCCGTGCGCCTTCGCGTTCTGCAGATGATACGTCAGGGAAGAGTCCGTGATCCCGGAAGCCATCAGGGAAACGACGGTGATGATGCACTTCGTCTTCACGTCGATAGCTTCCTCATTCCAGACCTCGCCGAAGAGCACGTCATCGTTGAGGTGCGCAAACATCGGAGCAAATTCTCCGAGCTGGTTTCTGCCTGCTGTCTGTACAATCTTTTCAGCCATTTCGTAAGCCTCCTTACCTGCCGATTTTCTGGTCACCCGTAGACCATATATGTTTTTCTTTTGCTGCAGCCGGTCTGTTCTGCGCCATGACGCCCGCAAGGGGATGCGGCACATAGGGTTCCTCCAGGTAGAGAATCTCTTCCGGAGTCAGTGTGAAATCCACTGCCTTTGCCGCGCCTTCGATGTGACGCAGCTTTGTCGCGCCGACCACGGGGGATGTCACCTTTGTCAGTAGCCAGGCAAGGGAAACTTCCGTCATGGTCACGCCGCGTTTCTCCGCAAGCTCCGCCACCCGGCCGATGATCACATTGTCCTGGGCGGCTGTGGCGTCATATTTGAACTTCGCGTAGGCATCTTCCTCGGCCCGCTTTGTGCCTCCCTCTCCGGGAAGCCTGGAAAGCCTGCCGGAAGCGAGGGCGCTGTAGGGCGTGAGGGCAATGTTCTCTTCCTCGCAGTACGGCACCATTTCCCTCTCCTCTTCACGGAAAATCAGGTTGTAATGCCCCTGGACGGAAACGAACTTCGCAAATCCTTCCCTTTCCGCGATGGCATTTGCCCTGGCAATCTGCCATGCGAAGCAGTTGGAAATGCCGATATATCTGGCCTTTCCGGCCTTCACGACACGGTTTAAACCGTCCATGATGTCTTCGATGGGCGTCTGCCAGTCCCACATGTGATAAATGTACAGGTCCACATAGTCCATACCGAGGTTCTTAAGGCTTGTGCTGATCATGTTTTCGATATGCTGCTGCCCGCTGATGCCTTTTTCAATCTCTTCCTGCGTTCTCGGAAGGAACTTGGTGGCAACGACCACCTCGTCCCGTTTCGCGAAATCCCGCAGGGCCCTGCCCACATACTGCTCGCTGGTGCCGCTCTGGTATGCGATGGCCGTGTCATAGAAATTGACGCCAAGTTCCAGGCCGCGCTTTATGATCTCCCTGGTATGGTCCTCGTCGATGGTCCAGCTGTGCTGGCCCCGCCCGGAATCCTCGAAACCCATGCAGCCCATGCAGATCCGGGATACATTTAATTCTGAATTGCCAAGCTTAGTGTATTTCATATGGAGCCGCCCTCTGTCTTTCTCACAGCACTTCTTCCAGCCACCGGCGGATCTCCGCCTCATTCGGACGGTTGATCTGCCTGCCCTTCGCCCACTTCACATCGCCGCTTACATCCTTATGAAGGGCTGTATCGCTTCTTCCCACGCCGCTTCCGCCGGAAGTGCAGAAGGGGATGATCTTCTTGCCTGAAAAATCACAGCTTTCCAGGAAGGTATCGATGATGCGGGGAGCCACGCCCCACCAGATCGGGAAACCGATGATCACGGTATCATATGCGGCCATGTCCGGCGCGCTCCCCGCCATCTCCGGT
>ONXW01000251.1 GCA_900321915.1 uncultured Eubacteriales bacterium | reverse complement strand
TGCTCTATCAGGGCATGCTGTGTATGATCCAGACGATCATCACCGTGTACATTACCTGGGCTGTCGGCGTTCAGTATCCCTCAAAAGGTCTGATCACTCCGTTTTATCTTCTGGATTTCTCAATCTCCATTTTCCTGATCACCTATGCCGCCGACATGATGTCGCTCTGGATCTCATCCATGTGTCATACGACGACCCTGGCCATGACCGTCATGCCGATGGTGCTGATCCTTCAGCTGGTCTTTTCCGGCGGGATGATGAGTCTGCCGTCACAGCTGAAGCCGATCACGGAACTGATCATCTGCAATCAGGGACTGAAGCTGATCACTGCCCAGGCGGACTACAACAGCCAGCCCTTTGCGTCGGTATGGAACACACTGTTCAGCGTCCGGTATAACGAATTCACGACGAAGGTGACTTTCGGCGAGGTGCTGGATTATCTGAACAATGCGGACGATGCCACCGCCCGGGAGGTCCGGAAGCTCGGGATCGGGGACCTTGAGTCTTATCTGAAGGACACTGCGGACCTTGATATTTCCTTTGATGAGATCGCGGAAGAGATCACAGGACAAAAGCTGGCCCGTGAGAAGCTGACGGTCGGAGACCTGACGGAAAAGCTTTCTTCGGATCCGTCCGCGGAGGAACTCCGCGCGCAGGTGATCACGATCACCTTCACGCCGGATCAGCTCATCCGGATGGTGGGGGAGGACGATGCACGGAATTATATTCTGGACATGACCTCGGAAGCTGCAAAGAGAGCGGAATATGATTATACCGTGGAAAATATTACCGGGTACTGGCTGAAGATGATCATGTTTTCTCTTGGATTTGCATTCCTTGCTATGATCATTCTTGAATTTATTGACCGGGATAAACGCTGAGGCTGCTGCATTCAATGCAGCAGCCTTTTGCGTTGTAAGAAATACTTAATGTAAAGTAAACTTGACGTCTCTCCCGGGCGGTGCTAAGCTCGAATTGTAAAGGATGCTTTACATCCCGGAGAAATGGCGGAAGCGGAAAATGAAAAACCGTATCGAAGAAATACGCAGTGCAAAGGGGATCCGGCAGGAAGAACTCGCGAAGCTGACGGGGGTCTCCCGGCAGACCATCAGCTCGCTGGAAAACGGCCGGTACAACCCGTCGATCCTGCTGGCGCACAAGATTGCCGCATATTTTGGAATGACTATCGAAGAAGTATTTATCTTTGAGGAGGAATGATCATGTACACAAACAAAAGGCTGGCCCTGAGCATTTTCTGGGTCGTCGCGGGGGCGACGCTGATGGTCCTGTCCATCGCCGAAGTGCTGGATTCTTCTCTTTGGTCCGGCATGGGCGGGGCGTTTACCGCGGTGGGGATCCTGCAGACTATCCGGCACATCAGGTACCGGAAGGATCCGGCGTACCGGGAAAAGATCGATACAGAAGTCCATGATGAGCGGAACCGCTGGATTCGGATGAAGAGCTGGTCCTGGACCGGGTACATTGTTATTATGGTCGAGGGGATCGGCTGCATTGCGGCTATGATCCTGGGAGAGCATATGATCCAGCAGATCCTTTCTTATTCTGTATGCCTGATGCTGTGCGTATACTGGATCTCCTACCTGATCCTGAGCAGAAAATACTGAACCGTGAAGAGCGGTCCGCCGGCTCTGACATTTATCAAACCGCGATGCGCAGTCCCCTGCCTTTAAGCTGCAGAAGCGAAGACGGGGGACTGCTTTTTGCTGTCAATGGGAGAACGGCAGAATGAATGAAAAAATGTGCAATATTTTGTGCATAGCGATGAAATTGAATTTAAAGGGTTTAAATTGTTTGAAGACAGTACTATTATTAGTGTCATGAAACGCGTTTCAAATGAAGCGCGTGGGAGATATGACTGATATCTCGAAGAATTAACAGACAGAAGTCAGGACAGCAGTTTGGAAAGGCAGAAGGAAAAAGCAAGTATTTCAGAAAGGGGGAGGAAGATTTGAAAATCGCAGTTGTTGGCAGCATCAACATCGATCAGACAGTGATCGCGGAGCGGATCCCGCACAAGGGCGAGACGCTTCCGGGACATGGTCTCCGGTATATTCCGGGCGGCAAGGGCGCG
>ONXW01000230.1 GCA_900321915.1 uncultured Eubacteriales bacterium | reverse complement strand
TTCCGTATTCGCGATAACGGTGGGCTTGCCGCCCTCCATGACTGCTACACAGCTATTGGTTGTACCTAAATCGATACCGATAATCTTACTCATAATCTTTTCCTCCTTTTCTTTAGTTGGCTACCTTGACCATTGCCGGCCGTACCACGCTGCCGCGGTAGGTGTAGCCCTTCTGCAGTTCCTCAGCGACAATGTTATCGTCGAGTTCCTCATCCTCCACGTGCATGACTGCGTTGTGGAAGTTCGGGTCAAATGGCTTTCCGGCCGCATCCATCGGTTTTACGCCGATGTCTTCCAGTGTCTTGACAAACTGCTTATATATCTTATCCATTCCCTGGACGAAGGGGCTTTCCTTCTCTTCCTCGGGAACGGTGGTAAGACCTCTCTCAAAATTATCCAGGACCGGGAGCATCTTCTCAATGATGTCCTTCGCCCCGATCTCATACATCGCCGCTTTTTCCTTCTCCGTGCGCTTGCGGAAATTGTCGAATTCCGCCATGCTCCGCTGCAGCCGGTCCGTCAGCTCTGCGATCTTCTCATCCTTCGGATCCTTTTTTTCGTGGTGGAACAGCTCCTTCGCGGTTTCTTTTTCCTCCGCTTCCTCCGCCGCCTCATCACTCTCTTCCGGGACTCCGTTTTCTTCTGCGTTTTCACAGGAACATCCGCCCTCCTCCGGGCTTTCCTGCTCCGCGGTCTCTTCCGCGTCCTGCGCTTTCATCTCTTCCGCCGCGGCAGCCTCCGCGGTCTCTTCCTCTGTGACGAACTCTCTGTCCTTTGCGTTTTCCACTGTCACGCACCCCTTCTACTTCTTTTTGCCGTCCCGGAACGTCGTCTGGACCTGATCCATCAGCTCCTTCAGCGTTCCCACGACCTTTTCGTAATCCATCCGTTTCGGTCCGATGATGCCCACGGTGCCCCGCAGGCCGTCGCCCAGGTCATAATTCGCGGTGACCACGCTGCAGTCCTTCATGGACTGCACCTGCGTCTCAGAACCGATATACACCTGGATTCCGTGTTTGTTGCCGTCCGCGCCCGGTTCCCCGGAATCGACGATGAAATCCCGGAGCTCTTCCTTCTTCTCCAGTGTGCTCAGTATCTCGCTGGCCTGCCGGCTGTCGGAAAGCTCTGGGTATTTGAATATGTTAGTGGCACCCTCCGTGTAGATCCTCAGGTCCTCCTCCTTTGCCCGGATGGCGTCCGCCACCTCGTTCAGGACCATATCCACGACCTCTCTCTGCTCCCCGGCTTCCCGCTTCATCTCGCTGATAACGTCCAGGTTAATCTCCTCCATCGTGAGTCCGGTGAGGTGATTATTCAGGAGAATGTTCATGTTCAGGATCTCTTCATCTGTCAGGGCCGCGCCCGTATTCACGATAGAGTTCTTGATGATGCTCCCCTCAAGCACCGTGACTATCAGGAGCTTTCCCGCTTCCACCCGGGACAGCTGGACAAACTTCAGTTTTGTCCGGTCGGTCTTCGGACCGCTGATCATCGTGGCATAGTTTGTGCTTATGGCAAGGATCTTGGCCATCTGCCGGAGAATATCCTCCAGCCTGTCCACCCGGTCCAGCACCAGGGCCTGGGACGGGGTATTCTTTTCCTTCAGCGCTTCATCCTTCTCTTTTACAATCTCATCGACATAAAAACGGTATCCCTTGTCGGAGGGAATCCTGCCTGAAGATGTGTGCGGCTGAATAATGTATCCCATCTGTTCCAGATCCGACATCTCATTGCGGATGGTCGCAGAACTGAGATTCAGATCGGAATATCTCGAGATGGTCCTGGAACCCACCGGCTCCCCCGTCTCAAGATAGGTCTGGATAATCGTCTTCAGAATTTTAATCTTTCTTTCATCCAGTTCCATGTTTCCTCCTGCTGCCGTTTTCTGCTTCCGGCTCTTGTTAGCACTCGATTATGTGGAGTGCTAACATCTACATTTCATACTATATTACTGACATTGTTATTTGTCAACAACTTTCCGGAAAAATGTGCAAAAATGTGCAAAAAAACTGCTGCAGGCCGGGAGTCTTCCTCCCTTCCTGCAGCAGCGCATTCTCTCTGTTCCTGTTATTCGACAACTCTGTAAACACTGACCTTCTTCAGCCCGTAATTGATGCATTCCTGGTAGGTATCAAAAAAGATATCCACGGAATTGCCCCAGACGCCGTTGTCTTCCACTGTATAGACAATGCCGTCGATATACACTTTAGTCCCCTTCGGAAGTATGCTCCAGTCCGCGGAAATCGTATGTCCTGACCTGGCATGCAGGCCGGAGGCCGTCATATCGGACCCCGTCTCCGATGCGCAGTAGGCTGTCGCCCGGAATTCACCCAGGTACTCCGCGTTGATATCCCCGAGGGAAACCTGCTGCGGGGCAGCTGCCTCGGGAGCCGGTTTCGCAGGTACATAACCGCCGGCAATCTCCAGCGCGGGGCCGTGGGCCTCTTCCTCGGCAAACGCCGGGAAGGAAAAGCACACTGCAAGCGCGAGCGCTGCGGCTGCCAGTACGGAACGTCTGAACTTCATATCAAATCCTCGCTTATTAAATCTGGCCTGTTATTCAGATTAGCAGTATGTTGCTTAACATGTTTCCATTATATTACAAAAGTGTTAAATGTCAAGTTTACACGCATTCTGACGGTTTTTTGTCAGTTTTTTGTAAAATGCCCGGAGGATTATTCCGGCAGAGTTCCTACTTTTGTTCATAGCGCATTTCCCGGATATTTACTATAATAATCTGCAGAAATCTTAAAACATACGGACCATTGACATAAACCGGAAGGAGGAACAGTAATTATGAAAAAATGGATGATCCCCGTCCTTGCCCTTCTGCTGTGCGCCGGCTGCGCGGACAAATCCGCGGCTGAGGCCGGGAGAAAACCGGCCGGAACGGAAGCCGCGGCAGAGGAAGCGCAGACGGAAGAAGCCGAAAAGGAAGAGCCTGCGGAAGACGAATCAGCGGAGGATGCCCCGGAGGAGACCGGGGAGACGGAGATTTCGGAAGATGCGGCCGCCCCGGAAAAAAGCTTCGGGGCCGCAAAACAGGCGAGAGATGTGGAAAACAACGGCGGCAATTTTGTCCGCGTGGGAAACAGGGTTTATTTCCGGAACTACTGCGAAGGCGGCCTTCCGGAAACCGCGCTTTTCGGAAAATTCCTGGGGATCGCGGAGGAGCATCCCACCTCTGTCTGGTACTATGACGAGGAAACCGGGAAGGCGGAACACGCTTTTGACGACAACGGCTGCGGCCCCCTCTGGTACGGGGAAGGCGGCTTCTACCTCACCGCCGTGCGGGACGAGCAGACAGAAAGCTTCTTTTATCCCGAAGACGGCGGCAAAGCCGAAGAGCTGGGCCGGGGCATCGTCAGGGGAGTCTCCGAGGACGGACAGTACGCCGCCTTCTGGAGCGCGGAAGGAAACGGCGGCCCGGATACCCTTTCCGTGCTGAAGGGAACGGAAAGCGCCGCATCCGCAGTGCCGGAAGGGGTAAACTATACGGAATTCTGCGGCATGGCAGGACCTGAAACCGTCTGGCTCTGCCACGGGGACGACGGAGATTCCGTCTGGGAGCTTGACGGACAGACCGGCGAGCTTCTCTGCCTGGGTCTGGTCCCGAGTACCGTGGAATACAGCTGGGCCGAGATGGAGCAGTTTGTCCCCGACGGGGATGACTTTTATCTCATGCTCGCCTGGTATGAGGGCACAGGCCACTTCCTTGCGGATTACGCCTGCCTTAAGGGCACCTTCGGGCAGGAAGATTCCCTCGCCCTGGAGGACGTGCCCTTCAATACAAATCGGGCGGACGTCGAAAATCCGCCGAAGATCCTGCTGACAGGCCCGGGCGAGGTCATGCCCGTGGAAAGAACCGGCCGGGAAGTGGAACTGACCGATTATGATTCCGGCGACCTGATCTGGTGTGACAGCCCCTTCAGCGCCGTAAAGCTCATCCCGGGCTTTATTTCCAAAGCCCCCTACGACGGAGGCGACAGGATCATCCAGGCCGCGGAGATCGCGGGGGATGCCGCCTACCTCATCGTCGCGTACGTGGAGCCGGCTCCCGAGGCAGACATCGGGTGGCGCACCGCGTACCGCAGTAAAGGTGTGGAATACCTGCGGGTGCCCCTGCTGGACGACAGCACGGCGGAACACCTGCTGCCCTGAAAAACGGGCCGTCCCCCGGCATAAGCTACTCGATTGACCCGGACGTCAGAAGCACCATGACAACAAAGCTGATGATTCCGAACCATACGGCAAAACAGAGCGGCGGAACAAACAGCACGCGGAGAATCGTAAGGATCGTCCTTCCGGAAAACCTGAAGGACGGTCTTTTTTTGTACCGCTTTTTCGTCCCGTCCTCCGCTATGGTATAGACCAGCGGGTGCTCGTACAGTTCCACAATCCCGAACTTGATCACGTAGACCGGCACTATGGGGACCGCAATGCAGAACCACACCGCCGACCCTCCGAGCTGCAGCCTCCCGAAATCAAATCCGTTCAGGAGAAGGGCGGCAATCACCGGGAGAAACATGGCCGTAACCGAGAGAAGCACCAGCTTAAGCACTCTCCCCGGCGTGGTAAACCGCAGCGCCACGGGGCGCATCTCCCCGTCGATATTCTGCAGGAATACCGGCTGCAGCGTCTCCCGCTCCGGCACGGCGCCCTCCCCGGGCTCTTTCCTTCCGCGCCGGTCCCCGCTCCCGGAGGTGAAGATCTTATATCCCGCCTCCACGGAAAAACTGTTTTTCTCTGTATCGCTGTACAGGCACAGCATGATAATGAGAAAAACGATGGCAAACATTCCCGAGATGATAAGGCTGCCAGACACCCCCATCCCCCCATGCCAAAGGCACAGGAACAGGGCTGCGCATACGACGGCCGTAGCCAGGATGGCTTTAAACCACCAGGGAAGGAAATAGTAGTGGGATACCTTCTCCGCCCTGACGCTGACCTTTCCGGTCTGTCCGTTCACCGCGGCCATCACATCCCCCCGGCAGATATAATAAACCGGGAGAAGCACGGGAAGGCGCACCGCGGATCCCACATCCGCCCTCACCTGCACGGCTTTTGTCTCAAGGGTCTTCCTGACGGCCGGCGTGCACTCATTTTCCATCTCCGTGCCGACGCGCTCTTCGAGCTCCTTATCCGACACATCGGAGATCTTCACCCGCTGCCCCGCCGCGTAGGAGAATTCAAAGGGGACCATCTTCTCCGGGTCGAAGGGCTCCATGCCGTCCAGCAGGAGGTTGTCCAGCTGCCTGGAACGGTTCACGAAGGCGCCGTTCATAAAACCCTCGCAGGGGAATACGCCGCCGCCGTCCATGCGGGAAACCTTCATATGCACCGGGCCCCGCACCAGCTCATAGGGCAGGTAGAATCCCCGGAGCTCCCCGATGAGGGGCATGAGGTGCGATGCCTCCCTCTTTCCCTTATTCTCACGGCACCAGGCTTCCAGGCGCTGCTTCGCCTCCTCCTCCGTGATCGCGAAGGGAATGATGCTCTCGGGGAGACCCCTGGTATTCAGGTATTCGCTCCGCACAAGGTTTCTTCCGCAGAAGGGGCACCCGGAGAGCGCTTCGCTCTCCGCAAACACAACCTCCGCGCCGCAGCCGGTACAGGAGGTTTTCACCAGCGAAAATGCCTTCACTTCCCTCTGCAGCCGGGTCCCCTGCATCTTCCGGAAGCCCTTTTTCTCCCGGACAGCGTCCTCGAGCCCTGTTATCCCGCCGCAGTAGCCGCAGCGGTACTCCTGCCGGATGATATCGTACCTGGCCGGCGCGCCGCACTGTTTGCAGTGAATATCAATAATCCTAGTCTCCATCTCACTGCTCCTCACAGACCTGGAAAATGAAAAACTTCAGGTAATATGTATCCCCGGCCCCCCACAGAATGGGATGGTCCGGCGCCTGTGTGCGGAACTCCGCCTGCCTGAGCCTCCTGTGGGCGCTCTTCGCCGCCTCGGCGATGGTTTTCTCCAGAAGCTCCGGCGTCATGAAATGGGAGCAGGAGCAGGAGGCGAGAAATCCCCCGTTTTTTACGAGCTTCATGCCCCGCAGGTTGACCTCCCGGTAGCCCCGGATCGCATTCTTCGTCGCCTCCCTGGATTTGGTAAATGCCGGCGGGTCGAG
>ONXW01000040.1 GCA_900321915.1 uncultured Eubacteriales bacterium | reverse complement strand
CAGCTCCCCCACCAGCTCCATGACGAAGAAATGATACCCCTGCACGGTAACCTGCGCCGCGGCGCTCTTCGCGATGTATTCCGCCACCTTCTTCTCCAGCGGCCCCGGTTCATCCGTGCGGATCATCTTGAAGATCGTGCGGAGCTCGTCGTCCTCGAAGCCGACGCTGTCCCGCTCCTGGGGCGCCACCTCGGCGATATTGATGGCCTGCCCGCTGCCGTAGATAACCCGGTAGGACACCGCGCTGCGGGCGCCCTGGTAGGAGTTCGGAAGCTCCGAGACCTTCCGGCACACCTGTCCGATGCCCGCCGTCACCACCGCATGGTAGACGCTCCGGGCCAGGCGGCAGAACCTGTCTATGTCATCCGTAAACCTTGTCACATCCGCCTCGGACTCCAGCTGCGCCACCGCGGCGGTGTTTCCGAGATAGGAGAAGAACCTGCAGCGCCAGACGGGGTTCAGCCGTTCCTCCGCCAGCTTCCGTATGGAGACGGACAACAGCAGGGGGTTGAAGCCCTCCGGCATGGCCGTGCCCGAGGTGTGCAGCAGCGCCATGCAGAAAAACGGCCCCTTCAGGTCGATCTGGTAGTTCTCCATATCCCGCGCAAGCCTCTGCTCCGGGATTTTCTGCTCCATCAGCGCGGCGTAGAATTCCTCCCGCAAAAGCGGAAGGCTCTGGGTATAGTACTCCTGCAGTTTTTTTACATTCTGCCGCTCATCATTCTCCCGGTCCAGCTGCTCCCGGATGCGCAGGAAGATTTTTTTGAGCTCCGAAGCGATGATGGGCTTCAGGATATACTCCTCCGCCTCCAGCCGGATCGCCTCTCTGGCGTACTCGAACTCGTCAAACCCGGAGAATATAATCACGCGGATGTTGGGATACTGTTCCTTCAGCTTCCGGGAAAGCTCCAGTCCGTCCATGTACGGCATCTTGATGTCCGTCATGACGATGTCCGGCGCCTCTTCCTCCGCCATCTCCAGCGCTTCCAGGCCGTTGTGGGCGTAGCGCGGGAGGGAAAGGCCCATCCCGGCCCAGTCCATCCGGTCCATGATCGTCCGGATAACATCCTCCTCGTCATCCACCAGCATTACGGAATATTCATGAGCCATAACGATTCTCCACATTCTTCCAGGCGATGCCCAGGCAGGCCGTCGCCGCCACAATCTCCAGAAGTCCCGCCAGCGGGCTTACCACCATCAGGAAAGACATGATCAGGGAAGCGGCCGAAAAGAAGAGAATCAGCCTCCCCGCCGCCCTGCAGTATCCCTCCGGGTCCCTCGCCGGGGGCTTGTCCTTGCTGCGGATGGAGTTTATGTCCTTCATCACCAGGACTCTCCAGGCATAATAGAGGCAGACGGCAAACAGAATCAGTGAAATGCCGGAACGCTCCAGAAACATATCTAATGTCATGATCTCTCTCCTGTATTCTTCTTACGGTTCCGGGCAGCGGGCAATGTCGCTCCCCATCTTTCTGCGGACAATATACGGAATCCCGTTGTCCTCCAGCTGCCTGAGAAATGCCTCCCGGACCGTGTTTTCCTTAAATCTCTGCTGGATACTGAGGAATATCTTTCCTCCCGCCGCGGCGACCTGCACCGAGAGGCTGAAGGTGTTCGGCGCGTGGGTCCAGAACTCCTTCATGTGCTCCCCCATCTCAGGGTGGCGCCATTTGCCCGTATAGCTCACGAGGAAAGTGACGTGCCCGTCCCCGCCGGTGAATGCGGGGCCGAAAACCTTCTTTTTCTCCTCCAGGGTTCCGGCTGCCAGGACGGCGGCACGGATGGCGGAGGCGTTTGCGCCGACAGCCTTCCGGACAGCGTCCCCGTCGCTCTGCAGGAAGGTCATCCCTCGGTAGCAGGTGCACTGCATCGCGAGCGGCATCCGCGCGAGTTTTTCCGTATACGGGAATATGGCCATCCCGAGGCAGTTGTGACAGGTCTTTCCCGCGCCCAGCATGGGCCTGGCATTGATGACATATACGCTCCGGATCTCTTTTTTCCGATCCGGATAGAGCGAGGCCGCAGCCCTGGCCATCAGGACCGACACCATCGTCCCCGGGCTCGCGTCGTGGGCGGAGGAGAACCGGACAAATGCAGCCTCCGGGACCTCCACATCCCAGATGGTCGGCTCCGACAGGGTAAGACCCCCGTCCGTCTCCAGGGTGAACGCTTCCGGCATGGGGGCGGCTGCCTTATCCTCCGGACGGTCCGCCTTCGGGGGCTCCAGGGTATCCTGCGGGTCCCGCAGCTCCTCCGGATCCACCGGATCCTCCAGGGTCCGGATCCCGCGCCGGTCCGACAGTCCCCAGCGCTCCCTCCCGTAATACCAGAAGAGCGTGGACAGAACCTCGTACATCCCCGTTCCGTCCGTCAGGCCATGGTAGGTATCCAGGTGAATGCGGTCCTCATTCCAGCAGACAGCCCAGAGATGGAAATTAACCGCTTCGGAATTCAGGCGGACGGGGTCGTCTGTGTGAAGCAGCGCCACCGGAAGGGGGTTGTCCTCATAAAAAAAGGCATCCACGCCCCTCTCTATCCGCACGCACAGGTAGGGATAACGCTTCTGCGTAAGCGTGAGAGCGCGCGAAAGCAGGCCTTCGTCCACCGGCTCCGAAAGCCGTACCGTAAGACGCACCGTATAGTCCACCCCGGCGGCGAAGCCGCCGTGGACATGCATCATATCCCCCGTCGTAATCGTTCTCATCCCGTTCACCCCGTCAGGCGTATCTGCCCGTTTTCGGATATTGTATCACACATTCCGGCAAAACTGAAAGAGGGAGCCGTACGGCTCCCTCGAAATATACGCTGTAATTTCTGAAATCTGATTACTTCTTCGCCACGTATTTTCTGATATCCAGTGAGATAGCGATGAAGATAACGATACCTATGGCGATGTACTGTGCGTTCGCGTCCACGCCCAGGTACTGCAGAGCTGCCTTCAGGAGCTCAAATACGGCGACACCGATGATAGCGGAAGAAACCTTGCCTCGTCCGCCGGTAACGGATACGCCACCGATGGTGCAGGCCGCGATAGCTTCCATCTCATAGGAAAGACCGGTGTTGACGGATGCGCCGCCGGCCTTCGCGCCAAGCATGTAACCTGCAAGGCCGTACATTGCCGCTGCCTTCGCGTAAATCATAACCATGGTCGGCTTGACCGGTACACCGGCAACCTCAGCCGCCTGCGGGTTTCCGCCGATAGCGTACATATACTTGCCGTGACGGGTCATGTTGAAGATGAACCAGGTGATGGCAGCCACCAGGAGGGCTATCCATATCAGCCACGACAGCCCCAGGAACTTACCGGTGGAAATGTTGGTGTAGCTGGTGATGTAGCCGCCCAGCGGGGTTGCGCCGGTGTAGATAAGGGCAAGGCCGTAAACAATTTCCATCATGGCCAGCGTCGCGATGAACGGCGGAACGCTGAGGTAAGCGATGAAGAATCCGGTCACGGAACCGAAGCATGCGGTGATGAGCATGACGATAATGAGGACCAGGAACGGGTTGAGGGGCTCCATGCCCGGGTAGAACTTGTTGGAATAGTCAATCTTCTGAAGCAGGGTACCTGCGATGCAGGCGCCGAAACCGATCATTCGTCCTGCGGACAGGTCGCAGCCCGCGGTGATAACGCAGCCGGCGATACCGAGAGCGATAACCAGACGGTAGCTCATGTTCGTCAGGATGTTCAGCAGGTTGTTGGGTGTCAGGAAGTTATTGGATGTCAGCCCGGTGTAGATAACCAGGATGAACATGACGATGATAACGCCGTTGTTGATGAGGAAATCGGCGATTTTCTTATTTTTACTCTTTTCCATCTCTGTAATCTCTCCTTTGAAATGAATGTATTTAGAACATTGTCGCGTAGCTCATGACCTTTTCCTGCGTCATCTCGGCCGGATCGCTGATCTCGCCTGTCAGTTTTCCGTTGCACATAACGCAGACGCGGTCCGCCATACCGAGAAGCTCGGGCATCTCCGAGGAAATCATGATGATGGCCTTGCCCTGCTCGGCAAGCGCTTCCATGATCTCGTAGATCTCGTGCTTCGCGCCGACGTCGATACCTCTGGTCGGCTCGTCCATGATCAGGATATCCGGGTCATTTGCAAGCCATCTGGAAACGATAACCTTCTGCTGGTTTCCGCCGGAGAGGTTTGCGATGTGCTCCTGCATGCTCGGGGTCTTAATGCTCAGTTTCTTGATGCTGTCATCCACAACCTTGTTGATCTTCGGGTGATCCAGCACAATGCCGTTCCGGAGATACTTGTTGTAGACGCTGACGCCGACATTGTCCTTGATGGAAAGGCATCCGAAAATACCGTTTCCTCTGCGGTCTTCGGTAATCATGCCGATTCCGGCATCCATAGCGTCCTTCGGGCGCTTAATGTTCACTTCCTTGCCGTGAACCTTAATCTTTCCCGCGGAAAGATGCCTGATTCCGAAAATACCTTCCATGGTCTCGGTTCTCTGTGCGCCGACCAGTCCGCCGAAGCCGAGAATCTCGCCCTTGTGGATGTTGAACGATACATTCTGGAAAGATTTCTCATGGATGGAGCTTAAGCCCTCGACCTCCATGACAATTTCACCGATGTCGTGATGCTTCTCCGGGTAAATGTTGGTGAGCTCACGGCCTACCATCTTCGCGATAATCTGGTCCGTGGTCATCTCTGCTGCCGGCCAGGTACCGACGTAGGTACCGTCTCTCATGATGGTGATGTCATCGGAGATCTTCTTG
>ONXW01000346.1 GCA_900321915.1 uncultured Eubacteriales bacterium | reverse complement strand
GCCTCCGGCAGGATGCCGGGGATGCGCAGTGGAAGGCGCCTGTGGCGCCGCGCATCCCGGCGTCAAGTCTGCCGGTGGCAGACTTGGATTTTTCCGGCGCTGATACTACTATATCATCCGCCGGGAAATATGTTAAGCATGAAAACCCTGCCACGTCCGCCAAGCCGGACACTGAAAAAGGGCAGCAAAAAAAGAACGCTTCCGGGCTTTATGCCTGAAAGCGTCCATAAGGATATTGTCTGTCTATGCAGCGTACCTGTTCCGGCAATGCAATCTTAATCTGCCGCGGGCGGATACTCATTGCAAAGCAGGCGGTAAGGCGGTTCATCCTCTTCAATCTTCGGGAAGCGTCCTACCGGCTCATAGAAACGGTTATCCGTATTGTCATCATTGCACTGAGAAACTTCTCCGATCAGGATATCTCCGCTCCCGGGAACCACGGCAAAGCTGTGGTACTGGTGCGGCCAGAGGGTGATGCTCTCACCGGGCTTCAATTCAACCCCCGTTCCGGCAGGAACATAATAGGAGCGTCCGTCTGAATTTACCAGTACATCCTCGTCAGAGAGCCCGCCGTTTCCATCGTCATTGTATACGGTGATGATCAGGGTGCCGCCGCCGCGGTTAATGATATCCTCACTCTTCATCCAGTGGAAATGTGTCGGGAACGTCTGCCCATCCTTGAGATAGATCAGTTTCTCGGCATAAACCTTCTTATATTTCGGGTCATGCTGGTTGCCGTTCCTGAGTGTTATCAGCGAGAATCCGATCTTGTCGTAATTTTCCAGCCCGCAGTCGGTGATATCCCAGCCCAGCTGGTTGTCACGGATCTCGTCATACTCATGATTTTTTGTTTTCCATTCCTCCGGCGTAAAATGACAGAACGGCGGGATCACAACACAGTGCTTCTCCAGCATCTGCTCCATCTCTTTGATACACCGGTTTATTTTCGATCGTTTCATAATTCTGCAGCCATTTCCTTTCTCCGGCTTAAATCTTATCAATGAAATTGATCCTGGTTACATAGACCTTGCTTTCAAGCGGGCCAAGGACCGGAGCCGTGCAGCCTTCTTCGCCGATCTTCGGTCCATCGAGGAAATCGTTCATCGGCTCGAGACCCATGACATATTCGCCCTTGCCCAGCATCTTCCATTCGGTAAAGTAAGGCAGATCATTTCCGTTATACTGAACGTTCACGCCTATGCCGCGCTTCTCGTTAAAGATCGTATACTGGGCATTGCCCTCCTCGTCTCTGGCAATCTTATGGAAATAGCAGCGTTCCGGATAGGGATAGGAGGGTTCTTCCACTTCACGCCAGGTATCCATGTATTTCGCCGCCTCATCCGTACGCGGCTTTGTCTCCAGCGTATCAAAGATCAGCTTTGTGCCTTCTTCAAGCAGCGGATATCCGTAATTAAGGTGCAGCGCATACAAAAACTGCCTGTCACCGAAACCATGGTTGGTAATGATATCCGTAATGACAATGGAATCCTTCTCATATTCGAAATCGATCTTCCTGTGGAGACTTAAGTTCTCTCCGAAGATCCTGGCTTCCCGCATGGTTCCCTCAAGCGTAAGCGAAGGAACTCCATCCTTTAAGCCGCGCTCGTAGCGGACATTTTCAGCCGGTGTATTGGCCATGCGCCCGTGAAGGCCAAGTTCCTCTCCATCCTCCGTGACGCGCGGCGTGCCTGTGTGCTGCAGGCCGCAGGTGGTAAGCATTCCCACAAAGAAATTGCGCAGCCATCTCAGGCCCTGGGCATCATAGTACTCCGGCGCGACTATTCCGCAGGGAGCAAGATAGTTCATGTTTTTCCCTTTATAGCGAACCTGGTAAATATCCATGCATCTTCCCGGAAGCACGGTAACCGACAGATTTCCGCCGTTGGAAACTTCCATCATACGGACACCTTCGGCGAAACCGCCGCTTATGACGGCATCCTTCAGGGATATCAGCTGGTCCTCATCACCCACATATTCAAGAATCTTCTTATAGTTTTCACTCATTTTTAAATCCCTCTCTATCAGTTTTCGGCAAGGAAGGCTTCCAGCTCTTCTCTGGAAGGCGCGCCCTCCATCGGGCCCTGCTTGCGCACCGACATGGCGCCGGCGGCGTTGGCAAATCTTCCGCACTCGTAAATGCTTTTTCCTTCAAGCAGCGCTGTGATGAATGCACCGCAGAATGTATCTCCCGCGCCTGTGGGGTCGACTTCGGTCACCTTAAAGCTCGGGACATCCGTCACCGTATCGCCTGAGAATATC
>ONXW01000229.1 GCA_900321915.1 uncultured Eubacteriales bacterium | reverse complement strand
CCTTTCAGGTGAACTGTCAGTTTATAATTTCAAAACCTATTGACATAGTAGGTAAGTAGGTTTTATAATCACCATGAACAGAAAAGATATCCGCTAAGACAAGGAGAGCAGCATGAAAATATATGCCGACAATGCAGCGACAACAAAAATGAGCCGTACCGCCATTGAGGCGATGATCCCTTATATGGAAGAGTTTTACGGCAACCCGTCCAGCCTGTATACCATCGGGCAGCAGGCGAAGGAAGCCCTTGAGCAGGCGAGGGCCGATGTGGCGGGGGTGATTAACGCCGACCCGCGGGAGATTATCTTTACCTCCGGCGGAAGCGAGGCCGACAACCAGGCGCTCCGGACCGCCGCGGCGCTGGGGAAAAAGAAGGGGAAAACCCACATCATTTCCACCGCATTTGAGCATCACGCCATCCTGCACACATTAAAGCGCCTGGAGGAGGAAGGCTTTGAGGTCACACTCCTGCCGGTGCACGAGAACGGCATCGTGGAGGCGGAGGAAGTGGCGGCCGCCATCCGGGAGGACACCTGCCTGGTAACCATTATGACCGCAAACAACGAGATCGGCACCATCCAGCCCATCCGGGAGATCGGCGCTGTGTGCCGGGAGAAGGGCGTACTGTTCCACACGGATGCCGTGCAGGCGGTGGCCCATATCCCCATTGACGTGAAAGCCGACAATATCGACATGCTGTCCGCCTCGGCCCACAAGTTCCACGGTCCCAAGGGAACCGGCTTCCTCTATGTGCGGAAAGGCATCCCGCTCACCAACCTCATTGAGGGCGGCGCCCAGGAGAGAGGAAAGAGGGCAGGTACGGAAAATGTCCCCGGCATCATGGCGGCGGCCGCCGCGGTGAAGGAAGCAGCCGCAAATATGGAGAAGACCGCGGCCCATGTGAGCGCCATGCGCGACCGCCTGATCGCGGGCCTGTCAAAGATTCCGCACTGCGCGCTGAACGGCGACGCCAAAAGGAGGCTTCCGGGCAACGTTAGCTTCTGCTTTGAAGGCATCGAGGGCGAATCCCTCCTGCTCCTCCTGGACGACAGGGGAATCAGCGCATCCTCGGGAAGCGCCTGCACTTCCGGGTCCCTGGACCCCAGCCATGTGCTGCTGGCCATCGGTCGGGTGCATGACGTAGCCCACGGATCGCTCCGGCTGACCCTGGGGGACAACATCACCGAGGAAGAAGTTGACTATATGATTCAGGCAGTCACGGAGGTCGTGGCATACCTCAGGAGCTTCTCCCCGGTGTGGAGAGACCTTATGGCAGGAAAAGGCGAATTCATCCTTTAAACAAATAACAGATTTCAAAATGGGAGGATACCATGGCATTATACAGTGAGAAAGTAATGGACCACTTCCGCAACCCGCGGAACGTAGGCGTGAGCGAGGACGCCAACGGCATCGGCCAGGTGGGCAATGCCAAATGCGGCGACATCATGAAAATGTACCTGAAAATAGAGGACGACATCGTGACGGATGTCAAATTCGAGACCTTCGGCTGCGGAAGCGCCATCGCCTCCAGCTCCATGGCCACCGAGCTCATCAAGGGAAAGCCGGTATCCGAGGTCATGAAGCTCACCAACAAGGCGGTTGCGGAAGCCCTGGACGGCCTTCCGGACTACAAGATGCACTGTTCCGTCCTGGCGGAGGAAGCCATCCAGTCCGCGCTGGAAGACTACCGGAGCAGGCAGAAAGAAAACTGAAAACCACAGAAAACAGCAGGGCTGCCGCATGAATGCGGCAGCCCTGCTGTTTTCCGGGACGTTTTACAGTTCCTGCATATCCCTGTAATACTGATAGTTCGGAAACTTGTTTTTGAAATGCATTGACATATAGTACGCTGCGCGTTTGGGATCATGATCCCGGATCCCTTCGAAGATACGCTGATGGCTTTCGTAGAATTCCACGCCGTCTGTATATTTTATCTGCTCTGAAATGAGGCCCATAATGGACCGATAGATGGATTTCATCAGCGGATTCCCGCAGATATCTACAATGCGTGAATGAAATACATTATTCAGGTAGGTACGTCTTTCCAGATCTATGGAGTTCTTGCTCTCGATGCGCAGGTCTTCCATAAACTGCGAGAAGTCTTCTATCTGCTCATCCGTGATCTTCATGGCTGCAAGGGACGCCATCTGCACTTCCATGGTGTAGCGGAATTCCAGTACATCGTCCATATCCCCGTTTTCCAGGTAGAACCGCATGGCGAGAGGATTAAAAACATCAACATAGTCTGATGTTATGTAATTTCCGTCGCCCTGCCGGCTGGTAATAATCCCCATCATCTCCAGCGCACTGATGGCCTGCTTGAGGGCGGGACGTCCCACGTTGAGCGTTTCGGCCAGCTGGCGTTCCGGCGGGAGACGGTCCCCTTTCCTGAGAGAACCGTTCATTACCATTTCCTGTATCTGCGAGACGATTTTTTTATATACAGCAGTATTTGCTTCGACCGGTTTGAAATTCATAAATGTAATGCCTCCTGGATCTACGATTATACCATAGATAAAACTATATGCCAAT
>ONXW01000228.1 GCA_900321915.1 uncultured Eubacteriales bacterium | reverse complement strand
CTGTCGAACTCTTCCCGATCATGCGGGTTCACGATGTAGATGGGCTCGCCGTCGGTTTCCTTAATGCCGATGTGCTTCAGCTCATGCCACAGGAGGATCTTCATCTGATCCAGGGAAAGCCCGACCACGTTCTTCTCATAGATGACGATCAGGAAATCGACATGCAGGAGGTCGCTGTAAAGTTCCGGCACGTTGATGCATTCCCCCAGGATCCTCTTCCTGCCGGACTTCTTTTCCTTGTAGGACTTGAGGAACCGGACCCGGATCCCCGCCTCCGTAATCGTCCACAGCTCCGGAAGAGCATTGATGACTGCAAGCCCGAGCTCTTCGTATTCGGTTGAAAATTCGTACATGCAGCCGTTCCTCCTTTCCGGACAAGTAAAAAGCACCCACCAGAGTGAGTGCCTCATAATCAGCTAAAGGGGCGCCGCGGCCCCTTCCGCTGAATTTGTATGCCGGCCTGCAGCTTCCGGCAGGAAGGCAAAGAAAAACACGAGACCGTTTTCAGCCCCGCGTTTTCCGTCTACCATAATACCACCGCTTTATGTCCCGTGAGTGCGGTCATTTTAGATTCTGGAAATTATTCCCGACAGCAGTAACTCAAATCCAGATTGAAACAACTCTCTCGCCTTGGAGATCCCGGAGTTTGTCTGTAGAAACTCTACTCCCTTCATTGTGATAGAGGAAGTCGGATCAGCTTTGATTCCAAATCCACCATGTACCGAAACGATGTGAATATCCCGAAGATATCCTGCCTCTATCAGTTCCCGCATGATTTGAAGCCAATATGTTTGCGGTATTGAAAACATCTCGCAAGTGGCAGCATAATCTTCCGCCTGTGGTTTCTTCCCTGCTTTCAGACATTCATAAAAATACGTCAGGATCTTGTATACGATGACAAAGTAATCATCCTTCGCCATTAGCCGTTCCCTTCTGCTGGTCGATAAATTCCTGCATCAGTCTTGAGATAGTCGCCGCCTGTCCAACGCCAGCCTTTTCACATGCTGCCGCAAATTCGTCTGCCAGTGACTTCCTGATTTTGAAGCCCTTGACCGTGAGACCGATTTTAGCCTGATATTTATCAGTTGCTTTTGTCTGTGTATTCGGGCTTCCCTTCGGCATGTTCATTTCCTCCCGTGTCTTGATACCGTAATGATGGCTGCTATAAAAGCTCCAACAATAATTGCTGTAATTACCGGAATCGTCATATTGTTTTCCCTCCGATTCTGTGTTAAATTTTATTTGTGAAGGGAAGCGAGTCGCCAGCTCGCTCCCCCTCAACCCTGTCCTTACTGAATCCCCCGAACTACTGCTTCAGGATCCAGTGGACTATCAACCCGGCGACCACACCGCCGATCGCTCCTGAGATAATCCCCTCAAGGATTCTTTGGAGCGTTTCTTTTATTCTGTCCATCGGCTTCACCTCCTTTCCTTTGATCTGATATCATTATATCATAGTGTTAACACTATGTCAAGCGCAAATAGTGTTAACACTAAAATAATATTAGCGCCCTTATTTCAGGGCGCCTTTTTTTAAATCTTCTTCGCCATCAGGTAGTAGAACTTCCTTCGGCGGTCGTAATACATATCCTTTTCGCATGGCATCCGCATCACATCATGAAGATACCAGAACGGCCTGTCTTCAGTGACGCCTTTCAGCAGCCACTGATAGATCTCCGGAGCCACTTCATGGACTGCGTCCTTCACCTGCTGCATCTTCATGTCAAGATCCGCCAGACGCATCGCGTCGGAGCTGGTGGGGTCTCCTATGCCTGTGCCATGCGGCATTCCGTCATAATTGACTGCGCTGATCCCGGTTCCGGCCTTCAGGGCGCTGTACTCATCCTCCCATTCAGGATACTGGAGACAGTAGTGATACACTGTCAGAAAGCGCTGCTTTGGAAGCCAGTACTTACTGCTCTCCGCCGGGATCCTTATCTTGCTCAATGCTATCACCCCTTTCTCTCAATCATTCATCATGCTGCCTTCCATCCAGAACGACGTCGATCCCGATGGCGTCATAGAGTTTCTTCCGGAGCCCGGCGGTGTTTATCTCCCCGGCTTGCCATGTGCCGAGCTCCTGGTCGATCCAGTTGAACAGGCGGAGGCAGCGCTGGCCGCCGAAGCCGAACTGCTCATGGAGGCCGATGCCCATGAGGTAGTACATGGCGTAGGTCATGTTCTTCGTGTCTTCGTCTATCCTCGCCTGCTCGTACTCCTTCCGGAGCTGTCTCTGGTGCTCGGCGGTCACCCTGTCAACGTGGGCGTACAGGTCGCGCATTTCCTTCCGGCGGTTGTCACGTTCAAACTTGCGCTTAAGCTGTCTGGTCAGTCCCATGGTCGTCCTCCGTTGGTGTTGCCTTCAGTTCCTCGATCTGGCGGTTCAGTTCATGACAGGCGCCGATGTAACGCCATGTGGCGGCTCTCTTGCGCTCTTTCAGCTCGGCTATGCGGCGGTCTTTTTCAGCTTTCGTCATCTTGCCTCCTTGACCACTCTTCCAGTGTGT
>ONXW01000340.1 GCA_900321915.1 uncultured Eubacteriales bacterium | reverse complement strand
GACTTGAACCCACGGCCTCTTGAATGCCATTCAAGCGCGCTCCCAACTGCGCCAACGCCCCTCTTCCACACCATTTAACCATGTTTTTAACTGTTCGTCAAGGAGTTTTCACTCAGCCCAAAGAGCTTTTCCGTATTCCTCCGGGCACATTCTTTCAGGAATTCCTCCTCCAGCCCCATGTATCCCGCCAGGGCGCGGACGACATAGACGATATTCTGCGGCACATTCACATGGCCGAGTCCCTTAATGCCCCGGGGAACCAGATAGGGAGAATCCGTCTCCACCAGGATCCGGTCCGGCGGAATCACCTTCACCGCGTCCCTCAGGTCTCCTGCCCTGCGGTCATCGCAGATCCATCCGGTTACGCCGATGTAAAAGCCCATGGAAATCCACATCTCCGCCTGTTCCCGGTTTCCCGTAAAGCAGTGCACAACTGATCTTCCGCAGACCTCCGGGTGCTTCCGGAAAATCTCCGCGAAATCCGCGGCGGCCTCCCTCTCATGCAGAAACATCGGCTTCCCCAGCCGCTCGGCGACGGCAATCTGCTCCTCCAGGCAGCGGATCTGGTTTTCCTTTGCGGAAAACATCCTGTCATAATCCAGGCCGCACTCCCCGACAGCCACAAGCTGCGGATGATCCCGCAGCATCTGCTCTATCCTCGCAAAATCCCCCGCCTCCGCGCTGTCCGCGTTATGGGGATGGATTCCGGCCGTTCCCAGGCCTCCGTGCGTCCCGGTAAAGCCTATGACCGCCTCATTCTCCTCCATGTCGGAGCCGGTCAGGATACAGGATACTCCCGCCTCCCGGGCATCCCGGATAATCTTTTCCGGATCCTTAAACTGGCGGCAGAACAGGTTGATGCCGATATCATAGTATTCCATCAGTATCCCGCTTTCCGGCGCTGCGCGGCCATCTCTTTCCTCCGGATGGCGCCTTCCCACTCCGCCTTCTGGGCTTCCGTCTCCAGCTTCAGCCCGTAGGGGACTTCGATGGGACTGCCCTTGTCGTCGGTGGCCACCTCGGTAAAATAGGCGCGGTTCATGGTATAGCGCCTGCCGGATTTCAGGTCCTCCACATAGACATCCACCCGGACCTCCATGGATTTGTGCCCCACATAGGTGATATGTCCCACAGCGATGACAATGTCATTGATGGACGCCCCCCGCTTGAACTGCAGGTTGTCCACCGCTGCCGTCGTCACAGGCCCGCCGCAGTGGCGCATGGCGCAGATGCCGGCCGCCTGGTCCATCATCTCCATCATCCGTCCGCCGAACAGCCGTCCCGTACCGTTGATATCAGAGGAAAGCACACAGTGGGTACACTCCGTATAAGAATCCTGAACGGTCTTGTACCGCCCTTCATACCTGTCTTCCGCCATCATGCGTCCTCCCCCTGTGCCGTAAAGTAAACGATAAACAGGTCACCGTCCCGGGTGCTGTTCTCATCCTCCTGGAACCTCTCCAGGTAGGACAGGGCAAAATCCTCCCGGTCCTCGGGAACGGCGAAGATAAGAAGGCCTTCTTTTTCTTCATCGACGCCGAGCTCGTACTCCGTCGGCAGCTCTTCCGCGGACAGCGCCTCCCCGGCCCGGTTGTAGCTCAGGGGAAGGGCGAAAGCGTCCTCGGAGATATCATCCCATGTTATCTGGAAATCTGTGTCAAACATGGTAATGCTTTCCCGGTAGGTATTTTTCAGCTTCATCTTCACGATGAGGAGCTGTTCCCCGTCCTCCGGGACAAATCCCTCATACTCGGGGGCAAGACGCGCCTCCTCCGCCGAAAACCGGAAGAAAAATGTGCCAAGCTCATCCCCGATCCGGCCTTCCACGGATTTCCCCTTCTTTTCTTTTTCAAGCGCCTTTGAAAACTTCGGGAACGTCCGGAATGCGGCGCAGCCTGTACTGCTGCCGAGAACAACCAGCATTAGCGCGGCGCACAGTACTCTTTTGAATCGTATTTTTATACTCACGGTTAAAACCTCACAGCGTATATCTCATCAGGTGAGCAGGTTCCTGCCCAGATACAGGAGGATTACCTGCAGGGCCAGGATTGCCGGGACCCCCAGATAAAACTTTGGTTTATTCGTCTTGTGGTGAAACAGGTACATTCCCAGGAGGGCGCCCGCACTCCCGCCTGCTGCAGCGAAAAGCAGGAGCGTCCTCTCCGGGACGCGCCACCGGTGGTTTTTTGCTTTCCACTTATCCAGGCCGAACAGCAGGAACGCGGCAAGATTCACCGCAAG
>ONXW01000227.1 GCA_900321915.1 uncultured Eubacteriales bacterium | reverse complement strand
CCACTCAAATCCGTCATATCAAACAACTTTCCGACCCCCTGGCAGGGGAAGTCCGCGCCCTTACCGAGGCATGCGGCAGCCATCACGCCTGCCCTGCCTTCCCCTGGGAAGACTACACCGACGCCTTCCTTCTCCTGGAAAATGTCTCCGGCCGGCTTCTGTCTGTCCTCGCGGTGATCCGCGGGGAGGAGGATGATGCAGAATGTATCGGCTTTACCGCTCCGGAATTCCGCCGCCTCGGATTTTTTGAGAAGCTTGTCAATGCTGCCGCGGATTACCTGGGCGATACAGACATGCTTTTCCCCCTCCGCAGTGACGATGATGAGAGCCGCGCCGCGCTGGAAGCGCTGGGCGCGGAGCCCCTCTCGGAGGAATACCGGATGGAGCGGGAGATTTCTGTGGATGATGATTCTGCCGGAGAGCTTTCTTCCCCGGAACAGAAGCATTCTTCCCCGGAACTGCCCTGCTGCCATCTCTCCATGGTCGCGGAAGAAGACGGGACGGGCGGCATTCGTTTTACATTTTACCTGCAGGATGAGGGGGAAGAAGGGGAAACTGCCGATCGGACAGGGATTTCGGCCGCCGGAACTGAAACTGCTTCGGCGCCGGTGCAGGCCGGTACCTGCAGAATTCTTCGTGAGGCAGACGCCGCCTGCTTCTACGGCTTCGAGATCGCCCCTTCCCTTAGAGGAAAAGGCCTTGGCGATAACGCCCTGTCCATGGTACTCACTTTTCTTGCCTCTCAGGGAATCAGAAAAGTATTCCTCCATGTCAGCGCAGACAATACTCCTGCCGTCAGGCTGTACCAGAAGGCAGGATTCCGGGTGACAGAACGCCTGGAGTACTGGATTTACTGAGATTTCTTTGTTCCGGCCGTGCGGTTTCCCCTTCACCGGAAACTGAACGGCCGCTTTAACTTGCCATCTTTCCTGCCAGGCTGTTCACCCTGCCCCATTCCGGGTTCTGATCAGCCATGTAAACATCAAGTTTCTTTGTTCCGGCTGTGCGGTTCCCCCTATACTGGAAACTGCACAGCCGCATTAACTTGCCTCCCCTCCTGCCGGGCAGCACACCCTGCCGGTTGAGGGATTTGCGCTGCCGCGCAAATCAATATTTCTTTGTTCCGGCCTTATCGCGCCAGAAGAGGGGCGGCTCATCCGAACCGCCCCTCTTCAAATCTTTTCTGTCACATCATTTTTACTGTCCGACCCGTTTCCAGGTATCCAGTCTCTGGATGATTCCCTTTTCCTCAATCTTCTGGCGGATGTCCAGCATGCGCCAGTCTGTATCGGCAATGGTTTCCGCACAGGCCCGCAGCTGGTTCTCCAGCTCGTTCGCGTCTTCGATTTCCAGATGTTTTTTATAGCGCAGCTGGTGTTCCAGGCTTGCCCAGAAATCCATGGCAATGGTGCGGATCTGCACCTCCACCCGGATAGGCCTCATCCGGTCCGCGAAGAATACCGGCACCTCCACAATCATGTGATAGCTGCGGTACCCATTGTCCTTCGGGCAGCGGATGTAATCCTTGACCGCCAGCACCTGCACATCGTCCTGCAGGGCCAGCATCCGGCTGATTTCGTAAATGTCATCGATAAACGTGCAGATAACCCTTACTCCCGCCACATCGTCCAGGTTCTTCTCCATGGACTCGATGCTCACGGGGAGGCCGCGCCTCTGGAGCTTCTCCACAATACTCTCGGGTTTCTTCACCCTGGACTTCAGCATCTCGATAGGATTGCGAGACTTACGCACCGACAGGTCATCGTTCAGTACTTCCAGTTTTGTTTTTACCTCGCGGATCGCACAGTTGTACCGCATCATGCTCTCGCGAAACTGCTGTGCGAAAGCTATCATGGAATCCGGTACTTCAATCTCGGCAGGGGCATTGACTGCCACTTGCTTCAGCTCACCGCTGGGATTCGGATTGTTGTCCATCGTCGCTCCTGTGCCGCCCGTCCTCCTCCCGAAGGGGCGGAGCCGGGCTTATGCCTTCTCTACTGCGGCCACAGCCTCATCCAGCCATGGCGCCTCCACATACTCAACCTTCCCCTGGTCAACCATCGCCGCAACCTCCGGATCAATCGGAATTCTCGCCAGAACCGGCACCCCGTGGGGGGCAGCCGCTTCCTCGATATGGCTCTCGCCGAACACCGAAATCTTCTCACCGCAGTGCGGGCAGACCAGATAACTCATGTTTTCCACGATGCCGAGAATCGGAACATCCATCTTCTCAGCCATGTTGACTGCTTTTGTAACAATCATGGTCACCAGATCCTGCGGGGAGGTCACCACGATAATTCCTGCCAGCGGCAGGGACTGGAACACGGTCAGCGGCACATCGCCGGTACCCGGCGGCATATCGACAAACATATAATCGATATCCTTCCACAGGGTCTCGGTCCAGAACTGCTTAATCACGCCGGCTACCACCGGTCCGCGCCATATCACGGGTTCCGTCTCATCCTCAAGAACCAGGTTGGCAGAAACCACATGTATACCCGTGGCGGAAACCGAGGGAACCATCAGCTTACCGTATGCCACGGTCAGCTGGTCATGGATTCCGAAGCTTTTCGGGATAGAAGGCCCTGTAATATCTGCATCCAGGATGCCGACATTTGCCCCTTTTCTCCGCATCGCGCACGCAAGAAGGGAAGTCACAAGGGACTTTCCGACGCCGCCCTTTCCGCTGACAACGCCGATGACCTTCTTTACAGAACTCAGTTCATCCAGCGGTGCCAGGAAACTTGACGGGTCCGGCTGCGGGACGCGATGACCGCGTTCATTTACCACTTCACTCATTGTTTTAAACCTCTCAAAAATCTGCATACACGAATCGCCTGCGCAGAATTTTTCCGGCAGGCGATCTCCATCTTCTTGCTTACTCGAATTATACCAAACCTTAAGATTCGCGTAAATACAGATTCACTTACAGAAATATGAAACCTTGCTGAATTCTTTCTTCCGACGGTTTATCGGCAGCCCACGTGCGGCGCGCAAGTCCCGTGAGCGGGACTTGAATATGACCTTACTCCGCGGTTTTTCTCAGCTCCTTCATCAGCCCCGCCTTCTCCATACGGCCCATGATGAACCAGAACAGGGCGGCATTGACCGGGCACTGGATGGCATTCTTCAGGACTCTCGCCGGAAGGAGCGCCATAAATCCCTTGCCGTAGAGGAACGACAGCATCCAGGTGTTGAGGATGACATTGCAGACAAGGCAGACGATAAACTCCGTGATAAGCACACGCGTAAAGGTCAGCTTCTTTTTGTAGAACGCCGTGCCGTAGATAAGTCCCGCCAGCATGGCATTCAGCGTAAAGCCCGGGAAAAATGGTCCCGTCGGCTTCACCATGTACTTGATAATGTCAAGAAGCCCGTTGTAAATCACGCCCACCACCGGGCCGAACAGGCAGCAGACAAACTGGTTGACAATGGTGCCGAACCCGATTTTCAGGTACGGGCCCACATCCAGGGTAAAATATCCCAGGATGACAGAGAGCGCCATCATCATGGCCGTCAGGGTCAGCACCCTGACTTTTTTCAGTTCTGCGAAGGATGCGCGATAGAGATCAATAGTATTTTTCATAAAAAAATCTCCTTCTGCACAGCTTCCGCGGCAGAAGGAGAATCAATACTCTCTTTATGCAGCGGGATGCGGAATACCAAACATGCAGGTCCGCGGCGCTTTGCGCCTGCGTCCGTTTTCGTCCGGCAGCCAACTCCCTGTCCTGCCGGCACTGCAGAACTGTCAGAAACAGTTCCTTACGCTGATACCCCTACTCTGCGAATTATAAAATGTCAGTATTTTGTGGTAAGTTCACCGAGACCGCTCTCAACAAGCTCCGTGAGAGTCTTCATGGCCTTCTCTTCGTCTTCACCATCACAGGTAAGCTCTACGGTCGTGCCCTTCTTGATGCCCGCCGCCATCACATTGATGACGCTCTTGGCATCAATCGTCTTATTCTCATGCCTTAAGATGATGCTGCTCTTAAATTTCATTGCCGCCGAAGCAAACAGGCCTGCGGGTCTCAAATGAAGTCCCGTGGGATTAATCACCGTGATTTTTTTGGATAACATAGCTTTCCTCCCCACTGCTATCATAGCATTTCTTTAACTGTCAAAACATATCGTCCGTAAACTGTTTCCGGCGCTTTAACTGACAAAATATCAGTTAACCTGCCCGAAAACTTTCTGGGCGTAATTCACCGATGCCATACCGTCCCGGCAGTACGCGTCCGCGCCGATCTCCATGGCGTAATCCTCGGTAAGCACGGCTCCCCCAACCATTATTTTAACCCATGGGGCCTCTTTGCGCAATTTCTTTATTGTTTCTTCCATCCCGGGCACCGTGGTCGTCATCAGGGCAGAGAGACCTACCAGGGAAATGTGCCCGTCCACGGCCGCTTTCACGATCCGCTCCGGTGCCACGTCCCGCCCCAGGTCCACCACCTCGAAGCTGTAATTCTCCAGCAGGACCTTCACAATATTCTTGCCGATGTCGTGGATATCGCCTTTCACGGTCGCCAGGATGATAGTTCCCTTCTTCGCGGCGTCCTTTCCCGTGTCCCCGAGCTTCCCCTTTATCACGTCGAACGCCGCCTTCGCCGCGTCGGCGCTCATGAGGAGCTGCGGCAGGTAGAGAGTCCCCTCCTCAAACCGCTTCCCGACCTTGTCCAGCGCCGGGATCATGTAACGGTTAATCACTTCCAGAGGGGCTTCAGCGGAGAGAACCTCCCCGGCGGCCTTCGCCGCCTGGTCCTTCAGGCCGCGCTCCACCGAACGCATGAGGCCGCTTCCCGGACCGCCGGCGCTGTCCCGGGCGTTTCCGGGCGTGCCGCTGCCCTGGCTGTTTCCGGCAGTTGTTCCGCCTCCCGGGGCGCCGAAGTTTCCTGTTGCGCTTCCCGGAACGTTTCCGGCGGATGTCCCGCCTCCCGGGGCGCCGGCGCTGCCGCTGCTTTCCGCCGCTTTCCGCGCTTCTTTCTCCCGCGCCGCTTCCTCACTGTAAATACGGATATAGTCGCCGCAGTGCTCATCCAGCGCCATAAGCGCCCGGAATCCATAGTAAGAGCGCATCATCGCCGCATTGCCCGGATTGATGATGGCAGCCGAAAGTCCCTTCTGCATCGCCATCGTGAAGAATACCGAATTCACATACTCACGTTTCGGCAGACCGAAGGAAATATTGGAAACGCCGAGAATTGTCCCGCCGCCGTACTCGTCATGAATCCGCCGCACCGTCTCCAGCGTCGTGATCGCCCCCTCCGCCTCGGAGCTGATGGTGAGGCACAGGGCGTCAATCAGGATATCCTTCCGGCGGATACCGTACTTCTCCGCCTCTTTATAAATCTTTTCAGCGATGGCGATTCTCCCGTCCGCCGTCTGCGGAATCCCATCTTCATCCAGGGTCAGGGCAACTATCACACCCCCGTACTTCGCGGCCAGGGGGAACACGGCGTCCATGCTCTCCTTCTTCCCGTTCACCGAGTTGATCAGCGGCTTTCCGTTATAGATGCGCAGCGCCCGCTCCAGGGCCCGGACATCGGAAGTATCAATCTGCAGCGGCAGCTCCGTCACCGACTGAAGGTCCCGGACCACGTCCTCCATCATCTGGGCTTCATCAATGCCCGGAAGGCCCACGTTGACGTCCAGGATGTGGGCACCCGCGTCCTGCTGGGCAAGGCCTTCGCTCAGAATATATTCCATATCCCGCTCCCGGAGCGCCTGCTTGAACCGGGACTTCCCGGTGGGATTTATCCGCTCCCCGATAAGGACCGGGTCTTTTCCGAATTCCACCGCCCCGGCAAAGGATGTTACCAGGGAATAAGGCTTCTCTGTTAGCTGCGGGGCGCTGTATCCGGCGACCACCTCATGCAGGGCGGCGATGTGCGCCGGTGTCGTGCCGCAGCAGCCCCCCACCATGGAGACGCCGAGATCCAGGATATCCCGCATGGAGGCGGCAAATTCCTCTGGCCCGATATCATACACGGTCTTCCCGTTTTCACTGCGGGGCAGACCCGCATTCGGCGTAACGATCACAGGGACAGAGGCATACT
>ONXW01000225.1 GCA_900321915.1 uncultured Eubacteriales bacterium | reverse complement strand
GCTTCCCGATCGTTCTTCACGGTTCTTCCTCTGTTCCGCAGGAATATGTCAAGATCATCAACGAGAACGGCGGCGCCCTCAAGGATGCCATCGGCGTTCCGGAAGATCAGCTGCGTGAGGCTGCACGCCGTGCGGTCTGCAAGATCAACATCGACTCCGACCTTCGTCTCGGCATGACCGCCGGAATCCGCAAGCACTTCGTTGAGCATCCGGATCACTTCGACCCGAGACAGTACATCGGCGACGGCAGAGCAAACGTCAAGGCTATCGTTGCGCACAAGATTAAGAACGTTCTCGGTTCTGACGGAAAGATCTGATCAGTTTAACTGTATAACGGAATAACAGAATAACAGAATAACAGAAAGGTCCCCCTCCAAAAGCTCCTGTCGGGCAAGCTTTTGGAGGGGGACTTTCTGTTACTGTCATTTGAAAGAGTAACAGAAACTGTTCATGGAAAATATCAGAACCTGTTCACGGTAAACCACAAAAAAAGGTCCATGCAGAAGCTTGCCCGACAGGAGCTTTTGCATGGACCTTCTTTTGTGACAATAACGTTAAGAATATCTTTCGTTGTGCGGTTCCGGAAGGTATGTTATATTTTTCCCAAACAGGAATCCCGGAGGAAGAGGGGAGACCTGCTAGCGCCAGGACCGTAATTGGTTGACGAGGTATGACAGCGATCGAAAGACTCGGCGGATGCTGTCACGGCGTAGTGAGCCGTCAGAGAAAAAGCAAAAAGCGGAATCAACACCGTAACAGAGGTTTTCTCCTTCACTGGACAGGGAAAGACTGCCGGAAAGCAGGCCTTTCCTTAAAAGCGTGCGCATAAATGCGCGGAGGTGAAAGGAGAAAATCTGTTTTATGTGTGGAATTGTAGGATATGTCGGAAAAAAGCAGGCGGGACCAATCCTGATGGAGGGACTCCGGAAGCTGGAATACCGGGGTTATGATTCTGCGGGCCTTGCGATTCGGAACGATGAGGGAACCATCGATGTGGTCCGGGCCAAGGGAAGGCTTTCGGTACTGGCGGAGAAGACCAACGACGGCGCGTCCATGAAGGGATGCTGCGGTATCGGGCATACCCGTTGGGCTACCCACGGGGAACCGTCCGAGACCAACGCCCATCCCCACACCAGCACCGGGGGAGAGATCTCCGGCGTGCACAACGGGATTATTGAAAACTACCAGGAGCTGCGGGAGAAGCTCCTCCGGCACGGATATCAGTTCTATTCCGAAACCGATACGGAAGTGCTGGTCAACCTGGTGGATTATTATTACAAAAAGTATAATATCGGTCCCATCGACGCCCTGGCCAAGACCATGGTCCGCGTCCGCGGATCTTACGCGCTTGCGGTCATGTTCCGGGACCACCCCGGGGAAATCTGGGTTGCCCGCAAGGAGAACCCGATGATCATGGGGCTGAAGGACGGGGAGGCCTACCTGGCGTCTGATGTGACGGCTATCCTGAAGTATACGCGGAACGTGTACTATATCGGAAACCTGGAGATGGCATGCCTGAAGGAAGGCGATATTTCCTTCTATGACCTGAACGGGGACAAGATTGAGAAGGAAACGACAGAGGTCCTGTGGGATGCGGAAGCCGCGGAGAAGGGCGGCTTTGAGCATTTCATGATGAAGGAGATCTATGAGCAGCCGAAGGCGGTGAAGGATACCCTGGGGGCAGTCCTCCGGGAGGACCGCATCAGCCTGGCCGAGATGGGCCTTTCCGAGGATGATGTGAAGGATATCAGCGCCATCCACGTTGTGGCCTGCGGATCCGCCTACCATGTGGGAGCGGTGGGCCAGTACGTCATTGAGAAGCTTGCACGGATTCCCGTCCGTGTGGAATATGCCTCCGAATTCCGCTACAGGAACCCGATCCTGGATCCGAAGGCGCTGGTGATCATCGTCAGCCAGTCCGGGGAGACCGCGGACAGCCTGGCGGCGCTCCGGGAGGCAAAACGGCAGGGCAACCAGACCCTGGCCATTGTCAATGTGGTGGGTTCCACCATCGCCCGGGAAGCGGACCATATCTTCTATACGCTGGCGGGGCCGGAGATCGCTGTGGCGACTACGAAAGCCTATTCGGCGCAGCTCATCGCCATGTATGCCATTGCCATGGAGTTCGGCCGAATCCGGGGCACCCTCGGGGAGGAGGATTACCGGGCCAAGATCGCGGAGCTTAAAACGCTTCCGGAGAAGATAGAGAAGGTCCTGGCGGACAAGGAGAGGATCCAGTGGTTTGCCTCAAAGCGGGCAAACGCACAGGATGTATTCTTTATCGGCCGCGGGCTGGATTCCAGCGCGGGCCTGGAGGGCTCCCTGAAATTCAAGGAGGTCAGCTACATCCACTCGGAAGCGTACGCTGCGGGTGAGCTGAAGCACGGCGCCATCAGCCTTATCGAGCCGGGCATCCTGACTGTCTGCATCCTGACGCAGCCTGAGCTTTACGAGAAGATGATCAGCAATATGGTGGAGATCAAGAGCCGCGGCGGCTATCTCATGGGACTGACCACCTACGGAAACTATTCGATTGAAGATACAGCTGATTTCACGGTGTATGTGCCGAACACCGACCCCTGCTTTGCGGCGAGCCTGTCTGTTATCCCGCTGCAGCTGCTGGCGTACTATGTCAGCGTGGCCAGGGGCCTGGATGTGGATAAGCCGAGAAATCTGGCGAAGAGCGTAACGGTAGAATAACAGGTTTTATGCATAAAAAACGAAGGGCCGGGGCCCCGAAGAAACCGGCGCAGAAGCGGCGCCGGAAAAAAAGAATACTCTGGAAACGGGTTTTCGCGCTGGCAGCCGTCCTGCTGCTTCTTTTGATGACAGCGGGCGGCTTTTTCGTCATGCGCTGGAAAAAGCAGAACTCTACCTTCCCGGAAGAGGTCCTGGCACATCGTCCCATGGTGGAGAGTTATGCCGAAGCCTATGGGATTTCGGAATACAGCAGCTGGCTGATGGCAATCCTGGCGGTGGAGTCAGGCGGGAAGGGCGATGACGTGATGCAGTCCAGCGAATCCCTGGGAAAACGCCCGAATTCCCTGGGAACCGAAGAGTCTATCGAGCAGGGCTGCAGCTATTTCAAAGAGCTGCTGGACATTGCCGCGGGCAAGGACGTGGATTTTGACACGATACTGCAGGCGTACAATTACGGACCCGGGTATCTCGACTATGTAAGCCGCAACGGGGGAAAGCATACCCAGGCGCTGGCGGAGGCCTACGCCCTGGAAAAATCCGGCGGCGTAAAAGAGGTTTATCCGAATCCTGTAGCCATCCGGGCCAACGGGGGCTGGCGGTACAAGTACGGCAATATGTTTTACGTCCCCCTGGTCAAACTGTATGAGGCCGGGGAGTTCTGGACGATGGAGACGGAAGGGGAGGAGACATGATACTGTTCTATAAACTGGGCATGGGACTCCTGATCCTTCTGGCCGCGCTCCTTATCGGCGGCGTGCGGTATTTTAACAGGACCTACGGAGCGAAGGCGGAGCAGGTGTTTTACACCGCTGTGCTGCCCCTGGAGGGAACCGGCGGGGATACGGTGATCCGGGCGGTGCGGGGGCTTTTCCCCGCGCTCCTTGCGGCATTTCTTTCGGACGCCGCCCTGTTCTTTATGGCGCCGTCCTTCTCCGGGAAGACCCGGGGCTTTCTTTTTGCCGCCGTACTCCTCCTGATTGCGGGGGGCATCCTGTACGCGGACAGGAGCCTCAGGGCGTCCGAGTTCTTCAGCCTCAGAAGGAAGAAGACGGATATTTATGAGAAGGAATACAGGGACCCGGGGCAGATTGACATTGCCCCCGCGAAGGGGACAAAACCGCGGAACCTGATCATGATTTACATGGAAGGGATGGAATCTGATTTCGCGTCCGCCGCGCAGGGCGGCAGGCAGTCGGTCAACCACATTCCGAACATGACGAGGCTTTCAGCGGAAAACATCCATTTTTCCGATACGGAGAAGCTGGGCGGGGCCCACAACACCGCGGGGACCGGATGGACCATGGGAGCCATCTTTGCCATGAATTCCGGTGTGCCGTTCGCATTTCCCCTGGGACCGTACCTGAGGCACCTGGATGAGAACTACGCGGGCGGGGTCGTAACGCTGGGGGATATCCTGCGGGAAAAAGGATACCGGCAGGAGTTCATGTGCGGGTCCGACGCGGCCTTCGGCGCCCGGAAAGCTTTTTTTGAGCAGCACGGCGGCTATGAGATTTTTGACCTGTATACCGCCCGGGAGCGGGGGGATATCCCGAAGGATTATTACGAGTGGTGGGGATTTGAAGACCGGCACCTGTACCGCCTGGCTAAGAGGGAGATTCTCCGCCTCGCCGCGGGGGACGCCCCTTTCCAGTTTGCCATGCTGACGGTGGACACCCATTTTGTCAGCGGGTACCGCTGTCCCCTCTGCAGGCATGAGTTCGATACCGACGCGGAAAATATCGTGGCCTGCGCGGACCGGCAGCTCGCGGAATTCCTGGACTGGTGCGCGCAGCAGCCATCCCTCCGGGATACGGCGGTTGTAGTGACCGGGGATCATCCGCGGATGGACACATATATGGTGGAAGGCCTCAGTTATTATGACCGTCCCATATACAACTGCTTCCTGAATCCGGCCGTCACGCCGGCGGCAGCGGACGGGAGGCCGGGAAATGTGAACCGGATATTTACGCCCATGGACATGCTGCCGACGGTTCTAGCGGCCATAGGGTTTGAGATTCCCGGAAACCGTCTGGGCCTGGGGACAAACCTGTTCTCCGGAGAAAAGACCCTGGCGGAGCGCATGGGGTTCGATAAGCTGAATGAAGAGCTTTCAAAGCAGTCTGCCTGGTATACGGAGCATTTTTCATGAGACATCTTTGGAGAGGCCGGCAGGAGCCGGGCCGGGAGACAGGAAAGTGGATATGGAAGGATTAAAGGAACAGTACGGGGAGATTATACGGTACCTGGTCGTGGGGGTGCTCACGACGGTGGTAAGCCTCGCCGTGTATTACGGCCTGGTGCTCACCGTGCTTGACCCGCAGAAGGCGCTGGAGCTGCAGTGCGCGAACGTCATCTCCTGGGTGGCGGCGGTATCATTTGCCTATGTCGCAAATAAGCTGGTGGTATTCCGGAGCCGCGGCGGCAGTATTCTCCGGGAGGCGTCCTCTTTCTTCGCGGCCCGCCTGGGAACCCTGTTCCTGGACATGGGGATTATGTTCTGCGCCGTGACGGTGGGCGGGATGAACGATAAGGCCGCCAAGCTGATTGTCCAGGTGGTTGTGACCGTCGCAAACTATATCCTGAGCAAGCTGTTCGTGTTCCGGGGACAGAAAGAAAAAAAGGCCGGGGACGAATGATTATGCGCATTTATACAATTGCGCTGATTTGCAAAAAATGTGTACACAAAAAAACCGCCCGGAACCGGGCGGATGTCTTCGGAGGACGGCAGACGATTGCATAGGGGGGAGAACCGTCTGCCGGTTGTTATGAAAAAACTTGGGGGTCGAGCAATGCGCTTGCATCACTCTTCGGCTATGATACAATGAAAGTGTGTACAAATTGTGACCTCGCGAAAAAAAATGGGTTCTGCAGTATTGAAAATAAAAAAACAGGGGATGAATGCAACGATGTATAAAAACACGGAAGAATATATGCGGCGTTCCTGGGCGGAAGTGGACCTGGACGTTCTTGTAAATAATTACAGGATATACCGGGAGCACCTCCCTGAGCCGGCGGAGATTATGGCGGTAGTGAAGGCCAACGCTTACGGCCACGGGAGCCGTCCGGCCGCCAATGCGCTCCAGGACGCCGGAGTCCGGCATTTTGCGGTGGCGAGCCTCCAGGAGGCGGTGAAGCTGAGGGAGTACGGAATCCGGGGAGAGATCCTGATTCTCGGATATACTTCTCCGGCGGGATGCGCGACGCTTATGGAGTATGACATTGTCCAGGCGCTTGTTTCCGAGGAGCACGCGGAGGCGATGGCTGCGGCGGCGGCCGGACTGGCCGGAAACGGGAGAGGGCCTCTCAAATGCCATTTTGCCATCGATACCGGGATGAACCGCATCGGCCTGGATGCGGAAGACCCGGAACACTGCGCGGAAGTGCTCCGGCGCTTTTCTTCCTGCCCGGACATTTCGCTCTGCGGGATATTCACGCATCTCTGCACGGCGGATACGGACGATGAAGAGTCGGTCGCATTCACGCTGCGGCAGAGACAGCTGTTTGACGGGGTGAGGCAGGCAGCGTCCGACCTGGATCTTCCGGAGTGCCACTGCCTGAATTCCGCCGGCGGGCTGACTTTCCCCGCGAATGAGGATGCTTATGTGCGGCTGGGCATCATCCTGTACGGCCTGAAGCCGGATTACTCCAATGTGCTGCCGGAGGGAATCCGGCCGGTGCTTGAGTGGAAGAGCACGGTGGCCCTCGTGAAAACCCTTCGTCCGGGAGAGACGGTGGGCTACGGCCGCACCTTCCGGGCGGACCGTGAGATGAAGGTCGCCACCATCCCGACGGGGTATGCCGACGGCTACAGCAGGGCCCTGTCCAACCGCGGCTATGTGCTGATCCGGGGTAAGCGCGCGAAGGTCGTGGGCCGTGTCTGCATGGACCAGATGATGGTGGATGTGACCGGAATCCCTGATGTCAGGATGGGGGACCAGGTGGTCCTCCTCGGCAGGAGCGGGGACGAATACCTGAGCGCTGATGATATGGCGCAGATGACAGGGACAATCGGGTACGAGCTGGTCTGTGATATTTCCGGCCGCGTACTCCGCATTTATAAAGGGAGCGGAAAATGATAATTACGAAAACACCGTTCCGCATGTCTTTTTTCGGCGGCGGAACGGATATTCCCGAGTTTTTCCGGGATCACGGGGGCGCAGTGCTCTCCACGACTTTTGACAAATACTGTTACGTAAACGTGCGCCACCTGCCGCGCTTTTTCGATTATACGACGGAGCTTTCCTATTCCCGCATCGAGCGGGTGACCCGCGTGGATGACATTAATCATCCGGCGGTGCGGAATGCCATGAAAATGCTGGACATGCATGAGATCCGGCTGACCTATGAGGCGGACCTGCCGGCCCGGTCCGGTCTCGGCACCAGCAGCTCCTTCGCGGTGGGAATGCTGAATGCGTTCTATGCGCTGAAGGGGAAATACGCCGACAAGAAGAAACTGGCGGATGAGGCTATCTACCTGGAGAGGACGCTCTGCAATGAGGCGGGCGGCTGGCAGGACCAGATTGCTGCCAGCTTCGGGGGATTCAACCGGATCAATTTCCGGGGCAGTGAGTACGAGGTGCTGCCGGTGATCATTTCCCCGGAGAAAAAGCGCGCGCTGAATGACCGGCTGCTCATGTTTTTTACCGGATTTACGCGGCTTTCCTCCGAGATTCAGAAGACAAACCGCATCGCGGCGGGTGACAAGAACGCCCAGCTTATGGAGATGTACCGGCTTGTGGACAGCGCGGAGGAAATCCTGGTGCGGAAGGAGCGGGACCTGGATGAGTTCGGGGAGCTCCTGGACCGGACCTGGAGGCTGAAGCGGCAGACCGGGTCGAAAATCTCCACCGATTCCATTGACGGAATCTATCAGAAAGGCCTGGATGCGGGCGCCCTGGGAGGAAAGCTCCTGGGAGCCGGCGGGGGCGGATTCCTCCTGTTCTACGTGCCGGAGGAGAAGCAGGAGGCTGTAAAGAAAGCCATGGAGAACCTGCTGTATGTGCCGTTCAAGTTTGAGGACGGGGGAACCCGGGTGATACACTACACGCCGGAGCTTTATGATCCGGGGGAAGCGAGAGTCCTGCCGTGACGGCGGATTTCCTGATGCGGACGAAAGAGGAGAAGACATGGGACAGGGTACATCTGACAGGAACGTGACAGCAGTCTTTTCGGCGGCCCATTTTGCGGTGGACCTGGCCTGCATTTTCCTTCTGACCGCGTTTATCGTGCTGATGGTGAGGGACAGGAGTGTCTGGATGCTGTGCGTCCTGACCTACAACTTCTGTGCCTTTGCCTGCCAGCTGCCCATAGGCGCCCTGGGGGACAGGACCGGGAACCCGTTCCTGATGTCGGCTTTCGGCTGCCTTCTCATAGCCGCGGCATACGGCATGGTGTATTTCGGAAAGCAGTTCCTGCCGGAAGACATGCTTCTCGTCATATGGCCGCTTCTGATATCCGTGACGGCAGGCCTGGGCAATTCCTGCTTCCATGTGGGCGGGGGCATCGAGGTGCTCCGCAGGAGCGGGATTTCCGCGGCCCTGCCCGGCGTGTTTGTCTCCACCGGCGCTTTCGGCGTATGGCTCGGGCCGGTTCTGGCAAGGGGACAGGCCGCGAGGAACATGGGAGTGCTTGCCGGAATCCTGCTGATGGCAGTCTGCGCGGCAGTCCTTGCCGCAATGCGGAAGGATTCCGCCGGGGGTTACGCGCCGGCGCTCCCGCGGGCGGAAGACATGCTGGGGGCGGCATCCCTCTGCCTGATTGTCACGGTGCTCCTCAGGTCCTATGCCGGGACAGTGATGGGGTTTGGCTGGAAAAAGGAAACGCTGGGATTCCTGTTTACGGCAGGAGTCGTGTGCGGAAAGGCGGCGGGAGGATTCCTGGGCGACCGCATCGGCTGGATGCGGGCCGCGCTCCTGAGCCTCGGCCTTTCGGCCGTCCTCTTCGGGCTGGCGGAGAATCTGCCGGCCTGCGGTATCGCGGCGGTCTTTTTCTTCAATATGACCATGCCCCTCACGCTGTCCGCGCTTGCCGGTCTCTACGGGGATTCCGTCGGCACGGCGTTCGGGATGCTGACGCTCGCGCTGTTTCTCGGAACCCTGCCGTCCATGATGACCTCCGCGGGATGGATTTCCGCGGGAACCTTCCGCAGCCTGCCGGCCGTTGCCCTTCTGTCGGCGGGGCTGATGTCGGCGGGGCTTTCCCTGTACAGGCGCGCGAGAGGTGAGGCGGTATGATCCGGCGGCTTACGGCGTCTGTCCTGGTTTCTTTTTTGCTTACGGAGACGACGGAGGCGGGGGCGGCTTTCCTGCTCGGCCTCAGGAGGCGGGACGGGTTTATGCTTGTGTTCCTTGTGAATCTGCTGACCAATCCTGCCGTTGTCATCACCAGCACCCTGCTTCCCATGCGGACGCCCATGTGGGTGACCTACGGGCTGGTCCTGGGTGCCGCGGAGGCGGCGGCGTGGCTTGCGGAGGCCCTTCTTTACCTCCGGTACAGGGATCTGGTCAGGGAAATGCTTCCGTTGAGGGCATTTCCCCGGATGGGGCCTTTTGTGCTGTCGGCAGTCCTGAACGGCGTATCCTTTTCCGCGGGGGCGGTGCTGTCCGCGATGCTGCGGTTTTGAGAGAAATACTTTTTTTCCGGAATGTTTTTGACTATAATATACTTAAATCAATGCCAGGGAGGGATGACTATGAGATCTGGGAGCTGGAGAAAGAAACTGGTCTGTGCGGCGCTCTGCGCCGCGGTTCTCTGTACGGTGCCTTTTCCGATGGAGGCCCGCGCGGACGCGGCCGTGGAAGGGTTCTGGAATACCGCCTATGACGTGGACTATGATGTCGAGGTAAGCGCCCCGGACGGAGGTATAAACTTCCGCAGCGGCGCCGGCGCGGAATACTCCAAAATCATAAACGGCATGATCCCCAACGGAACCAGGCTCCACATCGACGTGGAAGCCCGGGCGGACAACGGGAAGCTGTGGGGCCGCACTTACTATCAGGGCGATTACGGCTGGGTGTTCCTCGGCCAGACGAAGAGGGTAACAGTGCCCCAGACAACCGCCGCGGCTGTTCCGGAGACGCCCCAGACGCAGCCGTACGGCATCGGCCGGGTGATTGATGACACAGAGACGGAGGCGGCGGAGACTCTGCCGGAGCCCTATGTGCCGCAGACGGAATGGGAGGAGCCGGACGCCGTGGACCTGGACATGCCGGATATCGGTTATTCCGGAAGCGTCCTTTCTGTCATCGGGAGAGCTATGGCTGTTTTACTGCAGATGAAGATGATACTTCCGTGATAAAAGGCGTCGGGATAGAAATTCTTCGGGGAAACTTAAGTATTTGGAAACAGTATTTTTCATAGTTGTGTGATATAACAGTACCGTACATCTGTATACTTCCTGAATACAACATAGAAGGAGGAACCGGAAGAATGAGAAGATTACCGAGAATGATCCGTGTAGGGGCACTGGCTGCGGGCCTTCTGGCCATGGCGCTCCTGGCCAGCGCCTGCGGGAAAAAGAAACAGGTCGAGGCGACGGAGGTGACGGAGCCCACGGCGGCGGTCCAGACGACGGAAGCGCCGACGACGGAAGCGGCGATTGAAATCGAATCCGAGGAATCCACGGAGGAGACCAGGCCCGGATCCGATCCGGAGCTCACCGATATCCTGAACGATATCAACATCAATTTCTCCGAGGGCGGCCAGGCGGGGATTTCCCTGAAGGCGGCCAAGCGGGCTGCGGAGCTGATGAACTGGTATGTGGAGAAGAAGCCCAGCGGCGACGTGATCATGAAGACCACAGAGAACTTCTATGACGGGATTACCGACAAGAAGGGATTCCTCACCGGACTGGAGATGATCTACAGCTCGGCGAAGGAGATTACCGGCAAGGACGGCGCAGGCCTCCTGTCGGATGCCGGATACAAGGGAGAGGTCAACTGGGACATGGATGACGTGAACCATCTCTTCAATGCCATCTTTGAGGGCAGCGGGCAGAAAAAATAACAGGGTAAGCCCGGGCGGTCCGGAATCATGAAAACAAAAAAGTACGGAACGGAATTAAATCTCCGTCCCGTACTTTTTTATTTCACTGATGCCTGTACTTACAGGTCTTCTCCGGTAAGCATCTTGTATGCTTCCAGGTACTTCGCGATGGTTTTGTCGATGACATCCTGCGGCAGGTTGTAATCGCTATCGGGATTCGTCTTCAGTGAGTCTCGCACGAACTGCTTGTCGAAGGACGGCTGTCCGTGTCCCTCCTCGTATCCGTCAAGCGGCCAGAAACGGCTGCTGTCCGGGGTCAGCATCTCATCTCCGAGAACGACGTTGCCGTCCTCGTCAAGGCCGAACTCGAACTTGGTGTCGGCGATGATGATTCCCCTTGTCAGGGCGTAATCCGCGCACTTCTTATAGAGGGCCAGGGTTGCGTCCTTGATCTTCTCAGCGTATTCCCGGCCCTTGCCCGGGAATGCCTTCTCCAGGACTTCGATGCTTCTCTCGAAGCTGATGTTC
>ONXW01000052.1 GCA_900321915.1 uncultured Eubacteriales bacterium | reverse complement strand
CTGGCTGTAGGCCTTCTTGTCCGCCTGCGCCCGCAGGGAGTGGACTGCCGGCCCCTTGGAGGTGTTCAGCATTTTAGACTGAATGAAGGTTTTATCAATATTTTTTCCCATCTCGCCGCCGAGGGCGTCCAGCTCCCGCACCAGATGTCCCTTGGAACTGCCGCCCACATTGGGGTTGCAGGGCATCAGCGCGATGCTGTCCACACTCACCGTAAAAATGATGGTCTCAAATCCCAGCCGCGCGGAGGCCAGCGCCGCCTCGCAGCCGGCATGTCCGGCGCCCACTACCGCGATGTCATAATACTCTTCCAGTTTCGGCATAATCTTCTTCCTATTTTCCCATACAGAAGTTCCGGAATATCTCCTCCGCCAGGTCGTCCTCCATAGATTCCCCGATAATGGATCCCAGCTCTTCATACGCGTTCAGCAGGTCAACTGTGAAGAAATCCTCGGTCATCCCGCTCTCTATGCTCTCCAGCACAAGCTGCAGGCTCTTTTCCGCCTCTTCCAGCGCCGCCCTGTGACGGTCGTTGGTGATGATGAGCTCCTCGTTGAAATCAATCTCGCCGGAGAGAAACATGGATTCAATGGTCTCCTCCAGCCGGTCAAAGCCGGTCTGCTCCTTTGCGGAAACCGGAAGCACCTTCCGTCCGGAAACATTTTCCACTTCTTCCGCGGTCAGCACCTGCCGGAGATCTGACTTATTCAGCAGGACGATGGCCCTGCGACCCTCGATGAGTTCCAGGATCTGCCGGTCATTTTCGTCCAGGGGCCTTGACCCGTCAACAATATACAGGATCAGGTCCGCTTTGTCCACAATACTCCGGGCTTTATCCACACCGATTTTTTCGACGATGTTGTCAGTCTCGCGGATTCCCGCCGTGTCTATGATGTTCAGGCTGATGCCCCGAAGCCGTATCTGCTCCTCCAGCGTATCCCTGGTGGTGCCCTCCACATCCGTCACGATCGCCCGGTCTTCGCCGACCAGCACGTTCATCAGGGAGGACTTTCCAGCGTTCGGCTTGCCGAGGATGACGGTCTGGATGCCTTCCCGCACGACTTTTCCCCTGGAAAATGTCGCCGCAAGGTTTTGCAGCTCCTCCGCCATGGGGATAAGTATCCCCTTAAGCCGCTCCGGGTACCCGTCCAGAGATATATGCTCCGGATCATCCAGGGCGGACTCGATGTAGGCAGTCTCATAGAGGATCGTCTCCCTGAGCGACCGCACCTTCTCCGACAGCGCGCCGCCCAGCTGCCGCACGGAGCTTTTCCGCGCGTAGTCGCTCTTCGCGTTGATGAGATCCATCACGGCCTCCGCCTGGGAGAGGTCGATCCGCCCGCCCAGAAAGGCCCTTCTGGTAAATTCTCCCGGCTCCGCCATCCGCGCCCCGTTCCTTAGGATCGCGGAAAGAATCCTCCGAAGCACCAGGATCCCGCCGTGGCAGTGGATCTCCACGCAGTTTTCCGTGGTGTAGCTGTGGGGGGCCCGCATCACCAGGGCCAGGACCTCGTCCAGGATTTCCCCGTTCTCCGCGATATGCCCGTAATGAACCGTATACCCCTTCTGATCCGCCAGCTTTTTCTTCCCCTTCGCGGGGACAAAGATCCTGTCCGCTATCTCCGGCGCGTCCTCGCCGCTGATACGTATAATTCCGATCCCTGCCGGGGATAAGGCTGTCGCAATGGCAGCGATTGTCTCTGTCTTAACCATCCCTTTAACCTTCAAAAACGGGACCGCCGCATACGGTATGGAAATGCAGCAGTCCCGTTCCTTCTCTCTTTACTGATTCGCGCGGTTTACAGAATTTCTGTACTTCTCAAAATCCTTCTTCCACTTCGGAATCTCATCCTCAGCCTTGGCCTGTTTCGGCGCCGGCGCGGGTTTCTTTGCCGGCTCGCGGGTCTCGGTCCTGGAGGAACTCTCATCCCTTCTCTTCGGACGGTCGGAATTCCAGCTGTTCTTCCCGAACTTGCCGCCCTTCTTCCCGCCTTTCTGGTCCTTCTCGCTCTTTTCCTTCTTCTTCAGGAAAATGGTAACGTGGCGGTACGGCTCTTCCCCGTCGCTCCTGGTCACGACATACTTGTCGTTCTGCAGTGCGGAGTGGATAATCCTTCTCTCATAGGGGTTCATGGGCTCCAGGGAAACCGGGCGCCTGCCCCTCTTTACCTTGTAGGCGATATTCCTGGCCAGTGTTTCCAGGGTCTCTTTCCTTCTCTCGCGGTAATTCTCGGTATCCAGCTTGATGCGGATATAGTCGCTCTCCTTACGGTTCACCACAAGGCTTACCAGGTACTGGAGGGAATCCAGGGTCTGGCCGCGCTTTCCGATGAGGACGCCCATATTTTCCCCTGCCATATCCACGCAGAGCTCATTCTCATCAAAATTGAAGGAACTGGTAAGGGCGACATCGCCGATGTTCATGGCGCCGAACACTTCCTTCAGGAAGTCTGTGGCTGTCTTCTCGATAGCCGCGGCCTCCTCCGGGGAAAGCCTTCTCTTCGGCGCTTCCAGCTTCTCTTCCTTCTCATCGATCACGTCTTCCGCGGTCTTTGCCTTCTCCTCAGCCTTTTCCCGGGCCTTCTGCGCCTTCGGGGACTCTTCCTTCACCGCGGGGGAAACCTCCGCCGGAACGGCGGCTGCTTTTGCGCTTTCAGAGACAGTCTCTTTCTTCGCGGGCTTAAATTCCGGGAGTACAGCTTCCTTTTCCGCTTCCAGGATGGGGGCTTTCACTTCCTTCTCAAGCGCCTCGATCTCGTCCTCCCCGCTCTTTTTCCGGGCCTGGATGACAGCCTGTTTCGCGCCGAAGCCCAGAAATCCGGTGCTTCCTTTCTCGATCACTTCGTATTCCAGCTTATCGCTCGGAACGCCGAGCTCGATAAGCGCTTTATATACAGCCTCGTCCACCGTCTTAGCGGTAACTGTAATAAAATCCATTCTGAGCCTCCGTTTTATTTATTATTATTCTTCTCGTTGTAGTTCTTTACCATCCTGGCCTTTGCGGCAATGCTGCCGGGCTTCGGCTCTTTCCCGCTGTAGTAATCCTTCGATTCCTGCATCTGCTTCTGGTTGGCGCTCTTTCTGATATCGCTCTTCGCTTCCGCCTCTCTCTCTTCCTTCTGCTCGATGCTCCTGAGGCTCGCGTTGGCGTTGGAGGTAACCTTCGCGGCAGGAAGGCCCTTCTTCGCGCGCTTCTTGTTCATCTTTTCCACATTCTTTGCCACCAGCTCATTGACGTCTACCTTGTCCATGCGCTTGTTGACAATGATCTGCTGCACCAGGGTCAGCGCTCCCTGCACAACCCAGTAAAGGCCGATGGCGGCCGGAAGGGTAAAGCAGATAAATACGGAAACCAGGGGCATGGTGACCATCATCTGGTTCATCATGGCGGCACCCGGCTGATCCGGGTCGGTGCTTCCGTTATCTGACATCAGCTTGGTGGAGAAGAACTGGGTAAGTCCCGCGAGGATCGGGATAAGCCATGCCACATTCGGGCTGGAAAATCCCCGGAACGGGGCTGCTGCCAGGTTAATGCCGAAGAAGTTGTTCATCTGGTGGATGACGCTCACGGCATTCTGCACGGCACTGTCGGCAAATACTGCCGGGAAGGATCCCTGCAGGGTTTCCCATCCCTCTGTGGTCAGCTTGTAGAGCAGGTCAATGATGCTGTTCATCTGCGTGACGTCGAACTTCATGACCTTAAACTGCTCTGCCATGGCCGTGGCTGTCGTGTCAAAACCGGGCTGTTTCATCAGCGGGTCTGCGACGGTCTCAAAATAAGTCTTGACAGAAGGTACATATGCCGGAATGTTGTAGATGAGGCGGTACAGCGCGAATAGGATCGGCAGCTGTATCACCAGCGGGAGGCATCCCGCCGTCGGGCTTGACCCGTATTTCTCGTAGATGGCCCTCATCTCAGCATTCTGCCTGGTCATGGAAACTTCATCCGTCTTGCCCTTATACTTTTTCTGGAGGGCCTGGATCTCCGGATTCATCAGCTTCATGAGCCTGGTGGATTCCTGCTGCTTGATGGTCAGCGGGAACAGCAGAACCTTAGTGATAATGGTAAAAAGAATAATACAGATTCCAAGATTATAACAATTGAAGCTGCTCGTGAATCTGAACAGCACGTCCATGACGTAGCCGAATAATGTTGCGATCGGCCCAAGGATGGACCCAGCCTTTGTGAGAACTAAAAAATTCAAGGAAAATACCTCCTCTAGGTACTACGGAACCGGATCATAACCGCCCGCTGCGAACGGGTGACACCTGAGTATCCTTTTCGCAGCAAGAAAACCACCCTTGATACTCCCATACTTTTCCACAGCCTGGACGGCATACTCGGAACAGGTGGGCACGTATCTGCAGTGAGGCCCCGACAGCGGGGAAATATGCTTCTGGTATCCCCGTATCGACTTGACGATGATTTTCTTTACCATTGACTGACCTCCGAAAAACCGGACAGTTACTCTGTACCGGTACGATTCACGGCGATGTTATGAAGTCCGCATAAGTGCTCAAAAGCACTCTCGATCTGTCGGTAATCGGAATCTTTTGCCGCGGCTCTCGCGACGACGATGATGCTTAACCCTTCTTTCAGGGAATCTCTGCGGAGACGGAATACTTCACGGATAAGCCTTGTAATGTGATGGCGCACGACACTGTTCCCAACCTTTTTGCTCACGGATATGCCGATGCGTGTCTCTTTCCCTTCCTTTGGGAGGACGTACATCACCAGGAGCCGGTTGGCATACGACTTACCTTTTTTATATACTTCTCTGAATTCGCTGTTTTTCTTAACGGAATAAAACCTGTTCATAGATCTGAAAGAGGCCGCAGCTGACTGTGGCCTCTTTGTTCCTTCCCGGGACCTGCAAAGGGTTACAGGCCGTTTGATATTAAGCAGTTAATTTTGCTCTTCCCTTTGCCCTTCTGGCAGCCAGAACCTTTCTTCCGCCTGCGGTAGCCATTCTGGCCCTGAAACCGTGAACTTTCGCTCTCTGTCTCTTCTTCGGCTGTAATGTCATTTTCATAGGGATACACCTCCTCATCCAATACAAAGTAAAGCAGGAAACCTGCTGATGTGCGCTTTTAATTCCCCGCCGTCCGTTCAGGCAGGGCAGTCTTTCCGTTTCCGGTTAAAACATCTGTTCAATTATAATAAACAATATTTGTTTCGTCAATCCATTTTTTTCGCGAAAAATCAAGGGTTTTCCCCATTTCTCCGGCCGTTTTTCCACACCTCATACATGTTGTATTATATATAGAAGAAACACACAACATGTGGACGGGTGTGAATAAGTTATCCACATTTTGGGGATAACTTGTGGATAAGCGAACGGCTGTTTCCTTTCCTTCCATTTACAAAATGAATGGTTTGCGTTAGAATAGAGTATTAGATTGGGCAAGTGTGCCGCATGGGTCACCTGCCTCAGAAACATGTGATCAGTGGGATGCGAAAAGGAACCGGTTATGCAGGACAAATTTGAACTAATCAGCGAAAAGTGGGAGGAAATCCTTCTAAATATAAAAACGGAACATGAGCTCACGGAGGTATCCTTCAAGACGTGGCTCCTTCCGACGAAACCCTATGCCCTGAATAAGGATACCCTCCTGATTCTCGTCCCGGACAACCAGTTTCTCGGATATATCCGGAAGAAATACGGCATTCTCCTGCAGATTTCCGTGGAGGAAACCACAGGGATTCCCTGCCAGGTGGATTTCGTCACACAGGAAGAGACGGAGAAAAAGCCCGCCGCGAAGGGTGATTCCCTGATTGAGCGGAAGCCCGCCGTGGACAGGGAGAAGATACGGAACGCCAACCTCAACCCGAAATATACCTTTGACACCTTTGTCGTCGGTAAAAACAACAATTTCGCGCACGCGGCCGCGCTGGCAGCCGCGGAGTCGCCGGGAGCCATCTACAACCCGCTGTTTATCCACGGCGGCGTCGGCCTCGGAAAGACCCACCTGATGCACTCCATAGGACATTTTATCCTGCGGAACGCCCAGGATCCGGATCATCCCCCCAGGGTTCTCTATGTGACCAGCGAAAAATTCACCAATGAGCTGATCGACGCCATCCGGAACAAAAACAATATTTCCACGACGGAATTCCGGGAAAAGTACCGCAATATCGACGTCCTGCTCATCGATGACATCCAGTTTATCATCGGGAAGGAAAGTACCCAGGAGGAGTTTTTCCACACCTTCAACGCCCTGTATGAGGACAAAAAGCAGATTGTCATCACCTCCGACCGGCCGCCGAAGGAGCTGGAAACCCTGGAAGACCGTCTTCGGTCCAGGTTTGAGTGGGGGCTCACGGTGGACATCCAGTCGCCGGACTATGAGACCCGCATGGCGATCCTTAGGAAAAAGGAAGAGCTGGACAACATCAACATTGACAATGAAGTGATCAAATACATCGCCACGAACATCAAGTCGAACATCCGGGAGCTGGAGGGGGCGCTCACGAAAATCGTTGCCCTCGGAAAGCTCAACCGGCAGGAGATCAACGTGGAGCTGGCGGAGGAAGCCCTGAAAGACCTCATTTCCCCGAATGAAAAACGGGAAGTGACGCCGGAGCTTATCCTGCAGGTCGTGGCGGACCACTACAACCTGACCCCGGACGACATCATTTCCCAGAAGCGCTCCAGAGAGGTGGTCATCCCGCGCCAGATTGTCATGTACCTCTGCCGCAGCCTGACCGCGACGCCGCTCAAAACCATAGGGAATTACCTGGGCGGCCGCGACCACACGACCATCCTCCACGGGCAGGAAAAGATCGCTTCCGATGTGGAAAAAGACGAATCCATGAGGAATACCATCGATATCCTCACAAAAAAGATTAATACACAGTAGTTCTGTGGATAACTGCTGTATTTTCTGTGGACAGTGTGTAAAAAGATTTTTCATTTTCCGGTCCCTGTGGAAAATGTGAACGGAAAGCCTCATTTCCCGGCGGTTTTCAACAGGGATTTACACAGGGGGAATCCCTAAAAGGCACGGGCTTTCCTGCGCGTTTCCACATATCCACGATGCCTAATACTATTACGGCGGAATTTATTCTGTTCTTTCTTTCTCCGCCCGCGCATATTTTCCGAAAGGAGTTATCAACATCCATGAAACTGACATTCCGAAAAGAGAATTTACTGAACGCCGTGAATATTGTCCTGAAGGCGGTTCCCTCCAAGACGACCATGACCATCCTCCAGTGCATCCTCATCGACGCCGAATCTGACACCATCCGCCTTACCGGCAATGACACGGAGCTCGGCATCGAGACAAAAGCGGAGGGTGAGATCCGGGAGCACGGAAAGATCGCCCTGGAGGCCAGGCTGTTCTCCGAGATTATCCGGAAGCTTTCCGGCGAGGACGATATCATCCTGGAGAGCGATGAGAAGCTCGCTACCACCATCCGCAGCGGCAAGGCCCTGTTCCGCATCCAGGGACGGGACCCGGAGGAGTTTTCCTATATCCCGCACATAGAGAGGGATCACTATATCTGCATCTCCGAGTACACGCTGAAGGAAATTATCCGGCAGACGATTTTCTCCATCTCCGCGAATGACAGCAACCGGATGATGACGGGCGAGTACATGAAGGTGGAAGGAAACCGCCTCTCCCTGACGGCTCTGGACGGCCACCGCATGTCTGTGCGCAATGTGGTCCTGAAAAACGCGCTGAGCGACGTCTCCGCCATCCTTCCGGGCAAGAGCCTGAATGAGATTTCCAGGATCCTCGGCGACAATATCGACAGCGACGTGCTGATCTTTTTCGATGAGGGGCACGCCATGTTTGAGTTCGGCGATACCGTCATCGTGACCAGGCTTATCGACGGAGAGTATTTCCGCGTCAGCCAGATGATCTCCCGCGATTACGCGACCCGCGTGGTGATCAACCGCCAGCAGTTCCTCTCCGAGATCGACAAGGCCAGCATCTTCATCCGCGAGAATGACAAGCGGCCGGTGGTGTTCCGCATCACCGACGCGGATCTTGAGGTGCGGCTTAAATCTTCCTTCGGTTCCCTGAATTCGGAGATCCCGGTGCAGAAGACGGGAAATGACCTGATGATCGGCTTCAATCCTGCCTTTTTCATGGACGCCCTCAGGAACATTGACGATGAGGAAGTGACGCTCTATATGATGAATCCCAAGTCTCCCTGCTTTATCAGGGATGAGGAAGAAAAATATATTTACCTGATTCTGCCCGTAAACTTCAATCCGGAGGATGTCTGATGAATGTGAAGGTAGCGCTCCGGGAAGGGGAAGAGTTCATTAAACTCGGACAGGCCCTGAAGGCGGCCGGTTTTGTTGAGTCCGGCGTGGAGGCCAAGTTCGCCGTCCAGGACGGCCTTGTTACGGTGAACGGCGAGACCGATACGCGCCGGGGCCGGAAGCTCTACGACGGGGACTGGGCGGAATTCGAAGGAAACAGGCTTACGGTTGTCCGGGGATAGGAATGAGACCTGATGTTTATTGAGTCGCTGGATCTGAAAGATTTCAGAAATTACGAGGAGCTTCACCTGCGGTTTGACCGGGGAATCAACGTGTTCTACGGGGACAACGCCCAGGGGAAGACGAATATCCTGGAAGCGCTGTATGTCTGCGCCACGTCCCGATCCCACCGGGGAAGCCGGGACAGGGAGATGATCCGGTTCGGCGCGGAGGAAGCCCATCTGAGGATGGAGATCCGGAAAAGGGATATCCCGGGAAGGATCGACATGCATTTCCGTCCGGGAAAATCCAGGGGAATCGCCGTCGGCGGCATTCCCATCCGGAGGGCCAGCGAGCTGTTCGGCATGATTCATGTCGTGTGCTTTTCCCCGGAGGACCTGGGGATTGTGAAGAACGGCCCCGCGGAGCGGAGGCATTTTCTCAACATGGAGCTGTGCCAGCTGGACCGGGGGTATGTGAACGACCTGCTTACATACAACAGGGTGCTCCAGCAGAGAAACCAGCTGCTGAAGGACCTGCAGTTTAGGCCGGAACTGGAAGAAACCCTGGATATCTGGGATGAGCAGCTGGTGCGGTCCGGAAATGAAATCATCCGGAAACGGCGAAGGTTTGTAAGAGAGCTGAATGAGATTATCCGGGATATCCACACAGGGCTTTCCGGCGGCAGGGAGGAGCTTATCCTCTCCTATGAACCGGATACGGAGGAGGAG
>ONXW01000376.1 GCA_900321915.1 uncultured Eubacteriales bacterium | reverse complement strand
GCAATGCGCGGGAGGCGGAAAAGACCTTTGAGAGTTTCCGGAAGTGCACGGCGGTTTACAAGACACTGGCAAAAAAGGGACGGACACTGGAGCAGCTGATAGTGCATGGCGGAGAACCGGCAGCAGCGATAGCGTGACAGGAAAGGAAGGACAGATGAGCATAGTGATCATTGGCGGAAACGAGTGTATGGAAAGAAGATACTGTGAACTGTGCAAAAAACATGGCTGCAGGGCGAAGGTGTTCTGTAAGCTCTGCGGGTCCATGGGCGACCGGATCGGAAAACCGGACATTATCGTCCTGTTTACCCATACTGTCTCCCACAAGATGATACAGACCGTGGTCAAAAACGCGGACAAGAAAAGCCGCATCATCAGAAGTCACACAAGCTCCCTCGCTTCCCTCCAGAGTATCCTGGAAGAAGCTGCGGCATGTCCGTGAGAAACAGGTCTCTGCCTGATTCTCCGGATATAAAACATTTATCGCAGACCGCGGAATAAACGCGGTCAAAAATGAAAGGAGCTTATTATGAGTAAAGTGGCAGTTGTTTTCTGGAGCGGAACCGGCAATACGGAAGCCATGGCGCAGGCCGTAGTGGAAGGGGCAAAGGACAAAGGCGCCGAAGCGGATTTGATCACGGCATCCGATTTCAGCCGGGACAGAGTAAAAGACTATAATGGGATCGCATTCGGCTGCCCGGCCATGGGCGCTGAGGTGCTTGAAGAGATAGAATTCGAGCCTATGTTCACAGATGTAGAGGGCGCGCTTGCCGGAAAGAGGATCGCGCTGTTCGGTTCCTACGGCTGGGGCGACGGGCAGTGGATGCGCGACTGGGAAGAAAGATGCGAACAGGCCGGCGCGGTAATGGCCTGCGGAAGCGTCATGGCGAACAACGCCCCGGACGAAGCCGCACTCGAAGAATGCAGGGCGCTGGGAGCGGCGCTGGCTTAATTAAGAGGAAGACGATGACAGACAGGGAATATAAGGAACTCTCGATTAAGGAATTTGCCAAAGCGGCAAAAGTCTATGAGACGGACGACGCCGGTGTTTATAAGCTGTGCAAAAAGGATTATCCGGACGTTCTCGAAGAACTGGAGAAAGAAGAATTCACAGATCTCCTGGACTGTGGGTGCGGGACTGCGCCCATGCTCTCTCTCCTGCAGAAAAAATACCCGGAAAAGCATTATACCGGAATCGACCTGACGCCGGAAATGATAGAAGCCGCGAAAGCAAAAAACATGCCCGGCGTAAACCTGGTCGTCGGTGACTGCGAAGACCTTCCGTTCCCGGAGAATTCCTTTGATGCCGTAATCTGCTGTCAGAGTTTTCATCATTACCCGAACGTGCAGAAGTTCTTTAACAGCGTATCAGGCGTCCTCCGCCCGGGGGGACGCCTGATACTGCGTGACATGACTGCATCAACGGCAGCAGTCCGGTGGTTTATGAATCGCATTGAAATGCCGGTTATCAACCTCGCCGGGCATGGGGATGTCCGTGTATATGGAATAGAAGAAGTCAGGGAGCTCTGCCGCAGGGCCGGCCTGGTCATGGAATCCGGCGAAAAAAGAGGTTTCTTCCGCCTGCATTGCGTGGCACGGAAGCCGCGGTAGAGAGTCTGCCATATTTACACACATTCCGAACAGCATTTACTTTTCTTCTCTTTCATCAGCTGAAAGATACCAGTTAATATGACCATATCCTGCAATAGCAGACATGTCCCTGGGATACCTTTTAGCACAGACCATACCGCCGTTATCATACACTTTACCATCACCGGGGTTTGTATTGCCGCCATATGTGTAGATGTATTTTTTTGTTACTTTATATACATACTCAATGTGATGGATTCTTGTACTGTTTTTAAAGTAAACAAAAGACCCGCGTTCAGGATTCATATCAAAGGCATCATTTTCTTCAAACCACCCGGCAGTAGTGGGCGTATAGTAAGAAAAATCCTGTCCGTCGGGGATGTAAGTCATCTTCTTGGCAAGTTCTTTCCCGAACACTTTAAAAAGACCATATATGGTAAATGCATTGCACCAGGGAGCACCCTGATACGGCGGTTTAAGCTCAGCCCAGTATTTCGTGTAATTGCCGTCCCCGCCGGGCGTCTTTACATACAGATTCTGCCCTTCATTCTTCTCGTAATATCCCACTTCAGATGCGTACACAGCCTCTGCCTTACTCATTGCTTCCTGTTTCGTCATAAGTGACCCCTTTAGAATCAACAGAATTATAATAACACCGGTTGTTTGAGCAACATCAACTGCAACGCCAGGGATGTGAATATATTCAAGTCGAACGATTAGGGTTATTCAAGTCAGTAGCCAAAAACCTGCGGCAGGCCGCCATATCTGTTTTCGTCAACATACTGAATCCTCAGGTTTCCGTCATATCGAAAGCACGCGGACATAATTGCCTGCTCCCCTCATATTATATCAGCATAAATATACCTTGTCAGTTGAACGATCCACCATTTTTGGCGGGTCATTCAGGAAAAGGCTGCTTTTCTGTCCGAAAACCGGCAGAAAGGGAGAAGGTCTGGAGAAACATAATTGTTGTCAGCGGTTTTTATCTGGTTTTTTATTGTTTGATCTGCTGGGCTTTTTAGAAATTTGCGTTGGAAGCAGATCTCATGTTCCCGGATATAGTTTAGTCTGCCGATTCATGCCGGTTAAGCACTGACAATCGAAGGTTCGGCAGACACATATTGTAAAACCGATAATTAGTCTGCCGGAGAGGAGGATCTTCGGGCAGATTCCGAGCCTGAGCGGCAGATATCGGCAGACAGATAATCAAAAATGGATTATAACACCGCCCGAGCAGAAAAAAGGCGGGAAAAACCGGGAAGATCGGCAGTAGAATGAACAGATTTTTCAAAAAAGTCTGCCTGACGAAAACCAGGAGGAAAAGCGGAACAAAAAGCATAAGCGCTGCCGATCCTGCTTTCAAACCAAAAACCCGGAAACCGCTCAAACGAGCCGTTTCCGGGCATAAAAAAAGAGCTGCTGACGGGAATCGGACCCGTGACCTCCGCACTACCAATGCGACGCTCTACCGACTGAGCCACAGCAGCATTTCAGTTCCTTTTTGAGAACCTTGACTATATTATCATGTGCTCTGTTGTTTGTCAACCGTATTTTGCTTCTTTTTCCCATCCTTCGGAAACCCGCGCGGGACGGGCTTTTTAAAGCCCGGATTTCCCCTGCCGCCGCAAAAACCCCGGAACAGGGTCCGGGGTTTCTGCTGTTGGTATTTCTGTTTTTTCAGGTGCTGCAGCGTGTATCACACGCTGACTGTCCGGGAATCAGCCCACACCGCCGCCTTCGACATTCTTAAGATCGACAGTGATTGTTCCGCTGGACCTCCAGGCTACAGGCTGCCACTGGATCTGGAGTGTTCCATCATCGTAAGTCACGCGGTACTTTTTCCCGTCCTTTGTGCTCTTTCCGTACATCTTGCCGTCATCCATATAGAGCTCCAGAGTATCTCCGTTCGGATTGTACTTATCATAATAGCCGTACGGGGATCCGGTACTCTCATAGTGACCGAATTCAACGATCTTCGTTCCGCCGGAATAACTCACCCACAAGTCGGTCCGGTAATACTGGGTATCACCGCTGTATCCGACAGAGTTGTAATAGCCGTTGGGAATGTCACTTATGTTTCCGCTGTCGGAGCCCTGCCTGCCCATACTGGGATCCCAGGCGCCGTCAGAACCTACATAATAGCCGTCCGGTGTCCAGGTATCTGTCAGCATCGCACCGTTGGATCCGAGATAATAATCTCCCACCCATCTGTTCTTCGCCAGTGAGCCGTCACTCTGGCAGTAAATCCAGAGACCGTTGGACAGCGACACCCACTTGTTTTCAATCATATAGCCGTTCACGTCAAAAGCATACTGTTCATCACGGTTGGTATAACTGTCATAGATGGTGACGACCCTGTTTGCAGGGTAAGTACCGTCGTCATACTCATACCAATAGCGGCCGCCGTCCACCTTCCATGTTCCGCTCTTCGCCAGCGCAGTCATGGAAAACAGCATCGTAAACATCACCGCAGCAATGATCAGCCCCAAAGTTTTTTTCGTTTTCACTTCGATTCGCCTCCTTCTGAATTCCAAAAATACGGAATATTCTATCATTATTATAACGGAAATCTGAAAAATGACAATGGCATCGGAAGATTTGTCATTGACAAATCACATTCTCACCTGTGATATCATTCTTTTGTATCAGGAAAATGCTGCCGTCAGTTTTTCTGCACAGAAAATGCAGGGCAAATTCCAGCTCATCCATTCCCGGCAGCACGAAGGGATGTTCCTCAAAGACCGTGATCCTGGTCCTGCTGCCCTCCGTATCCCCTGTCCTGCCGCATTCCGCAGTTCTCCCGCTGTCTTCGCTTCCCGCCGCTCTCCCGCTGTCCCCGGTCTCCGGGGATTTTCGGGAATATTCGGGGTAGTTCCCGGAATAACCGGCACGCTTAAGCAGGCGGTCCGCTTCTTCCCGCATGGTCCGCATTTTTTCCTCCGCAGCGGGCGGATAAACCCGCTCCGCGTACTGCGAGGATGCCAGGCAGATCTTTTCGTAGATACAGGAAAACAGCTTCTCCGAGGCCCCGATGGCCCGGCGGATGGCATCCTCCGTCTTTCTGTCCGCAGGGTCTGCCTTGGCAATCATCTGTGCCAGGGCGTCCTCCCCCGCCTCCAGGGCGAAAGAACGCATCGCGTCCGCGCCCGCTTCCGTGTCAGGATACCACGCATCCAGGCTCTCCGCGATGGGGCTGAAGTCCCGGAAGGGCTTATATTCGATAAGAGGGATAAAGGCGCGCTCCGGATCATTGACCGCTCTCTCCCCCAGGTAATGCCGCTTGTCGCTGACCGTCCCGACCATGTATACCAGCATGCGCATATGCTCGTACCCGGACTCCCAGCAGTGCATGATCCGGTGGTACCGGTAAAGCGTTTCCTTATACAGGCATCTCCCGTACCTGATGGTCAGGAGATCCCCTTCCTCCGTGCGCAGGCAGAGCTCCTGCTTTACGCCGCCGCAGAGGCAGACGGCGCCGGTGACATTTTCCAGATCCCCTGGAAGATCATCCGGCCATTCCGCCTCTTCCAGGATGCAGAAGGCCTCCACCGCATCGTTCATCATGTAGGGAATGCACAGGGCATCCCCCTCCGCGGAAATGATCTCCAGCGCTTCGGCGTCACAGAGGTTCTGTATGATTTCCAGAAGTTCCTGCGCAGTGAGCTCCCTGCCCGCAGGCATGGCAAATGCCCCCGTCATTCCGCAATCTCGTACTGGAACATCTCGTACTTAAGCTTTGTCCCTTCGCCGATTCCTTCCGGGAGGAGCGCCCTGGCTACCAGCTTCAGGTCATCCGACGGCTCGTCCGTCCGCATGAGGTGGGCGTAATCGCCGTCAATCCGGGCAACGGTATAGTACATGGTCTGCAGTTCCATCATTTTCCTCTCTTTCCGCGCAATGGCTCTGTACGCCGGGCTGACTGCCCCGCCGCTCAGCGCAGCTTGCAGACGTCGACCCAGCGGAGAAACTTCGATGTCATCTCCAGGTCCGGGATGGTCTGGCGCACGGCGCTGTGGTCATTGCCCGCTGCCGGGTAGACCACGTCAAAACGCCTGAGGGATTCGTCCAGGAATACCCTGACGCCTTCCTTCACCGCATAGGGGCAGACGCCGCCCGGGGCGTGCCCGATGGCCTCCTCCACACTGTCCCAGGGAATCATGCGGGCTTTCTCGTGAAATTCTTCTTTGTATTTGCGGTTATCCACCTTTACATCCCCGGCGGCGAGGATCAGGATGGAGCCTTCCGACGTCATGAATGCCATGGTTTTCGCGATCCTGGCAGGCTCCGTCCCGACGGCCGCGGCGGCCGCCTCGACGGTGGCGCTGGATTCCTCCACCTCAATGATGTTCTGGTCCTGTCCCAGTTCCTTCAGGTAAGCTCTCACTTTTTCAATAGACATTGGTCTTCCTTCCTCCCATCATTTCTTTTCTTCCGGCGTTTTGTCCGTTTTTCCGGGCTCCGGCCAGCTCCTTACCAGCTCCGCCACCTCGTGCAGCGACGGGAATACATAGTCGCAGATAGCCCGTATCTCGTCCGTCGGCTCGTCCAGGTCCGGGATGTCTATGACCATGCAGCCCGCCCAGTGGGCCGAGATCAGGCCGTTCGGGCTGTCTTCCAGGACGGCGCAGTCCTTCGGGTCTTCCCCCACAGCCGCGGCTGCACGGAGAAACGGCTCCGGGTCGGGCTTTCCGACCTTCATCTCGTCCCCGCAGACCGTCGCGTCAAACCAGGGAAGCACTCCTGTCTTCTCCCAGTATTCCGAGGCGATGGCCCTGGCCGTCCCGGTAGCGATACAGGTCTTGATGCCTTTCTCCTTAATGGCGGAAAGCACCTCGAAAAGTCCCGGCTTCACGGGCACGCCCTGCTCAGCCAGGTATTTTTCCACGTAGGCGGTGCGGAATTTCCGGATGTGATAATACAGATCCTCGCTCCCGTACCAGCCGGCAAATGCCGCCGCGTTCACCCTCATGGGCCGCCCCCGGAACTGCAGTATCTGCTCCCGGGTCAGGGGTGAGCCGCACTCCTTCGCGGCCCAGACCCATCCGTCCACGGAGAGCTTCTCCGTGTCATACATGGTTCCGTCCATATCAAATAGTACCGCTTTAATCATAGGTCTCCTTTCGGGGTTCCGAATATCTGAAAAATCTGGTTGAAATCTCCGGACTTTATGCTATAATAAGTCTTGCTGTGGGGACGTAGCTCAGCTGGGAGAGCGTTGCGTTCGCAACGCAAAGGTCGCGGGTTCGAATCCCGTCGTCTCCACTCTTCTTTGGGCAATCAGGCCGTATGCGGCCTGGTTGTTTTTTTATCTCAGTATGAGAATGCTCCCCCGAGATAAAGAAGGCGCTGCCGCACTAAACGAATACCGGGTATGTTTAATGCGCCAGCCCCATGTTCTCTCATCCTTATCCTTTTATTTCCCTTTTGCCATCCTCTGTCTCACGATCTCGAAGGCCAGCACCCCTGCCGCCACGGAAGCGTTCAGGGAGTCTATGTCGCCGCGCATGGGTATGGAGGCAATGATATCGCACTTCTCTCTCACCAGGCGGCTCACGCCCTCTCCCTCATTGCCGATGACCAGGCCCACGGGGCCGGTCAGGTTCTGGCGGTACATCACGTCATCCCCCATATCAGCGCAGACAAACCAGAGTCCCTCCTTTTTCAGGTCCTCTATGGTCTGCCCCAGGTTGGTGACCTTTGCCACCGGCGTGTAGTTCAGGGCCCCCGCGGAGGCCTTGGCCACGACGGATGTGAGGCCCGCGGCCCTGTGCTTCGTGATGATGACGCCGTGGGCGCCCGCCAGGTTGGCGGTGCGGATGATGGCTCCCAGGTTGTGGGGATCCTCGATGCCGTCCAGGAGGATCAGGAAGGGGTCTTCCCCCTTCTCCCTGGCCTTCTCCAGCATATCGGACACTTCCGCGTAGGCAAATGCCGCCGCGTAGGCGATGACGCCCTGGTGCTTCCCTGTCTGGGACATCTGGTCCAGCCGCTCCCGGCTCAGGAAATTGATGACAGTCTCCTGCTTTCTGGCTTCCCGGAGAATGGACTTCACCGGGCCGTCCTGGCACCCGTCCAGGACAAAGAGCTTGTCAATGGTCCGCCCTGCCCGGAAAGCCTCCAGGACAGCGTTCCTGCCCTCCAGACGGTTCTCGTCCGGAATAATTTCACTTTTGTAATTCTTATCTCTCAAGTGACTGCTCCTGTCTTTCTTCTATCGCCGCAAATCCCTTCCCGCAGATCTCGTCCAGCCTTTCGTTCTGCCCCGTGAGATACAGCCACCCGATAAGAGCTTCGAAGCCGGTGGCGATCCGGTACTCGGAGAGGGACGCGTTTTTAGCCCGGGAGTAGGATTTTGTATTCCGTCCCCTGCGGAAAATGCTCTTTTCTTCTTCCGAGAGTTCTTCTTCCAGCGCGTGGTAGATGGCCGCCTGGGCGCCCGCCTTCACAAGGCCCGTCGTGATATGGTGAAGCTTCTCCACCGGGGCCTGGATGCGGGAGAGGACATGGCTTCTCGCCCTGAGCTCATAGACCGCGTCCCCCAGGTAGGCCAGCTGCAGCGGGGAGAAACCGGTAATATCGTGCTCCCTCAGGCTCTCTTCCATTTCACACCTTCCCTGGTATCCTCCAGGATGATTCCCTTTGCCAGGAGGTCGGCGCGGATCTGGTCCGCCTTTGCGAAATCCTTCGCCTTGCGGGCTGCCTGTCTTGCCGCGATCATCTCTTCAATCTCGGAATCCAGCACTTCCTCTTTCTTTTCCACGATGATGCCCAGCACGTCGCAGAGCTTCCGGAAGGTATCCCGGACCAGGGTGACGTACTCTTTCGTGCTCTCCGGCTTTACCGTGGAGTTGGAGAACCGGACCAGCTCAAATACGGCCGAAACGGCGTCCGCGGTGTTGAAGTCGTCGTCCATGGCGGTCTCAAACTTCTCCACGTAGGATTTTACTTCGGAGGCATTTGCCAGCTCTTCCTGCGTCATGGGGCCTTCCGCCGCCGTCTTCAGGGCATTGTCCTGGTTCTCCGCGGCCGTGCGGATTCTCTCCAGGCTGGTCTTTGCCATCTCCATCATGTCGGCGCTGAAGTTGAGCGGGCTCCTGTACTGGGCGCTCAGCATGAAGAGGCGGAGCACCTGCAGGTCGTACTGCTCGCTGATCTCGCGGACGGTGCGGAAGTTCCCGAGGGATTTGGACATCTTGACGTTGTCGATATTCAGGAAAGCGTTGTGCATCCAGTAGCGGGCGAAGGGTTCGCCGTTGGCGCACTCGCTCTGGGCGATCTCGTTCTCGTGGTGGGGGAACACCAGATCCTCGCCGCCGGCGTGGATATCAATGGTATCCCCGAGATAATGCTTGGACATGACCGAGCACTCGATGTGCCATCCGGGACGGCCTTCGCACCACGGGGACTCCCAGTAGGGCTCGCCCTCCTTCTTCGGCTTCCAGAGCACGAAGTCGTTGGGGTCCTCCTTCATGTCCTCGCCGGTCACCTTCAGCTCCCGGAGGCCGGACATCATCTCATCCATGTTTTTGTGGGAGAGCTTCCCGTAGCCCGGATCCGAGGACACGCGGAAATACACCGTCCCGTCTTTGGCGACATAGGCGTGTCCCTTGTCGATGAGGGTCTGTATCATCTTGATCATGCCGCCGATCTCTTCCGTCGCCAGGGGGTGGGTGGTGGCCGGCCGCACGTTCATTCCCTCCATATCCTTCTTGCACTCTTCGATGTAGCGCTTGGAAATGGTATCGGAATCCACGCCTTCCTCATTGGCTTTTTTGATGATCTTGTCGTCCACATCCGTGAAGTTGGATACATAGTTGACCTTGTACCCCTTGTACTCAAAGTAGCGGCGCACGGTGTCAAAGACGATCATCGGGCGGGCATTTCCGATATGGATGAAGTTGTAGACCGTCGGTCCGCAGACGTACATCCTGACTTCGCCCTCGTGAAGGGGGACAAACTCTTCTTTGGTCCGGGTCAGTGTGTTGAAAATCTTCATTTCTTCTCTCCTGTATTCTCCAGAATCAGGACCTTTTTGCGGCGCAAGGAAAATGCGCGTGTCCTGAATATAACAAAAGGCAGATCCCAAAATTGATCTGCCTTTTATCTTAACATATACAACCGTTAATTTCCACCGGAATCTTGAGGACAGCCGGGGCATCCGGCGCACCCGATGCCGGGACCGGCGTCCGGGCGGATAAAATCATCCACCGACTGCAGGAGCGCGATCGCCTGGGCGGCGATCCCCTCGCCGCTCCCGGTGAACCCCAGGCCTTCCTCCGTGGTGGCTTTCACGCTCACCTGGGAAGCCTCCAGCCCGAGGGCTTCCGCGATATTCTCCGCCATCTCCGGCCGGTAGGGCAGAAGCTTCGGTCTCTGGGCAATGACGGTGGAGTCGATGTTCTCCACCACGTATCCGTGCTCCTCCAGGACCTCCCCCACTTTCCGCAGGAGGGCGATGCTGTCCGCGCCCTCATAGGCCGGGTCGCTGTCCGGAAACAGCTGTCCGATGTCGCCGAGCGCCGCCGCGCCCAGAAGGGCGTCCATCACCGCGTGGGTCAGCACATCCGCGTCGGAATGTCCCAGAAGTCCTTTCTCATAAGGGATCTTCACGCCTCCCAGAATCAGGTCCCTTCCCTCGGTAAGCCTGTGCACGTCATAGCCCTGTCCTATCCTCATGTTATGCGAATCCTCGTTTCTGCAGATATTCTTACAGTATCATCTTCACCTTCCGCTCGATGCATCCGACTTCCAGGTCACGCAGCTTCTCGCCGCTGCTCTCGCCGTCCGCGTGGAACAGCACCGGCTCCTCGGTATGGATCTTCAGGTCGCTGCACTGGTAAATGCGCAGGCCTTTCAGGTACTTCCTGCCGCAGCGGGCACAGAGCAGGAGGCTCCCCACCTCGCGCCTGCTGGAATGGCTCAGCACACAGACCTCGATCCTGCCGTCGCTGTCCACCGCGTAGGGGGCCAGCCGCAGTCCGCTGCACTCGTAGGGCTGCAGCTGTGCGCTGACAAAGTAAATATTGTTGAATTCCACTCTTTTTACGCCGTCCAGGATGATATATCCCGGACAGGGTTTTGCCCTGAGATATGCCCCAACTTTCGCCGTGACCTGCGCCGCGCGGTTCAGGCCCAGGCGTCCCATCATCGGTTTGAGCGCGAAATTGTCCGCTCTCCAGGACATGTCCGCATCCAGTCCCATTCCTGCGCTGACAATGAACCGCCGGTGCCGGGAGGACTCTTCCCCGAAGGTCATCACGCCGTAATCCATGTGGCGGATATTCTTCGCGCGGAAAATCCGCTTCAGGCATCTCGCCGGGGAAGACGGAAGCCTGAGGCTTCGCGCCAGGTCGTTTCCTACGCCCACCGGGACGTATCCCAGCGTCACACTGCTGTCCAGGTCCAGGCCGTTCAGCACATCGCTGAAGGTGCCGTCCCCTCCCACAACCACGATGGTCTTCTCATCCGCCGTACCGCCGGTCAGCTCCGCGGCAAAACCCTGGGCCTGCTCCGCGGAATCCGTGAGGAACGCGTTATATTCCACACCCTTCCGGGTGAGTATCTTCTCTATCTTCTGCCATGTCTTAAGGCCTCTGCCGCAGCCGGCATGGGGGTTTACGATAAAATAATACATCTCGGCCTCCACCGTATCAGTGACCGCAGTTTTCACTTCAGTATAGCATATTTCCGTCCGCAGAATGATAAAGAATCTATAAACAAAATAACCTATTGATCAAATAGGTTTTGCGCGCAGAAAAGAGGCTGTCCCACTTTCATGAGACAGCCTGTCAATTCGTAGCGGGAGGGGGACTTGAACCCTCGACACTGCGGGTATGAACCGCATGCTCTAGCCAGCTGAGCTACCCCGCCATATATTGCCTCCGTGAAACCTCACAGCGACTTTGTAAGTATAATCTCAAATACGTGAAATGTCAACCTGTTTTGGATTTTTTTTGTTAGCATTGACTATAATCTTCCTCAGGTGGTAGACTCGCTTTGTTTCCTGTATTTCATCGTCAGGGAGAACACCATGCATGCATCTCTTTTATTTGTGATAAACAGTATCCTGCTGGGCACGGGCCTCGCCATGGATGCTTTTTCCGTATCCGCCGTGAGCGGCCTCAGG